>JBBQYZ010000174.1:0-6492 GCA_038208205.1 Gemmatimonadales bacterium
CGAACGTCGCGATCCATCTGCGCGTTGGCGATGCCACGCTGACCGTCCGCGTCGCGGCGCTTGACGGGGCGGTGCTGATGTCGGTCGTCACGCGTGTGGAGCTCGAGGGCGCCGTGTACCGGGAGCCGGCAAATGCCGCGATCCGGCGGGTGCGGCTCGATACCATGCTCGCGGCAATTCCCACGCTGGCCTTTGACGATGCGGCGGCGGACGCGTACGGCAACTTCGTCGCGCACGCAGGCTACTCGCGCCGGAAGCTCCTCGACCGCAAGATCGCCGCGCAGGCACTGGTACATCGCGCGACGCTCGTCACGCTGAACGCGGACGACTTCCGCGATATCCCCGGTTTGCAGCTCGCGGCATGGTGATCGTCGCCGAGTCCGCCCTCGCGCGTGGCCATCCATCTCACCGTTGTGCGATCTCGCTCTCAACAGGGCGGTCGATACTCATCAAGGCGACCGGCAAGCCGGTAGCACCGCGACCAGCCGGTCACCGCCCGGCTGTGCGCGTATCGCGCGTGCTTTCCTGGAGTTCAGGGTTGGCTGATTCAGTGCCCACGCCACCTGCTCCGGCACGAGTGGGCAGCAATGTTCGGGGGCGCGGGCGAGGACCGAATCGACGCGACTCTCGCAGCGCCAGCCGGCTCAGGCCCGAGGCAGCAATGCGCCCGTGATCGCCTCGCCGACGAACCGGCCGTAGCGCGAGGCCGACCACCCGCGACGGACGACGAGCAGGTCGTAGAGGTCCGGCGAGCTGAATGCCCAGAGTACGTCGACTGCTTCGCGCAGCGTAACGCCCGTCCGCAGATGGCCGGCATCACGAAGGTGGCTGGCGTTGACCGTCATGCGGCGTCGGCGGTCGGCGTCGAGCTTCGCGTGCAGCGTCGCCATCTGAGGGTCCGTCGCGGCCGCGTCACGCACGAGCAGGAGGATCGGCGAGACGAGTGGCGCGACCTCGGCGGAGAGCTTCCCCCACCCCGCGACCAGTCGGCGCGGATCGGACTCCCGGGCGCGCATGTCATCCGAGCGGTCCTCGGCGTGAGTGAAGCCCGCGCCGGCAAGGCGCAGATTGCGAATGGCGGTCACCAGGCCCGGCTTCCCCCTGAACGCCTTGTATATCGTCTCGGCCGACACCCCGGCCGCCGCGGCGATCGAGGCCACGGTGGTCGCGGCGTACCCGCGGGTGAGGAACAGGCGCTCGGCGGCCTCGAGTACCGCGGCGCGACTGCGTGCGGCCTGCGCGCGCCGTCCCGTGGCGTCGTAGCGACGCGTCCCCTTGCCCAGTCGTGTCATTCGATCCATAGTTATGTATTCACTACACCATGCTGTATCTGAATTCTAGCCCACGAGGCGTGCCGATGGAAGGCTCTCCGATGGACGACGGGCCCGAGGCGATGGTCGAGCGGCTGGCACAGGCGACGAACGCGCGCGACCTCGACGCGCTCGTGGACTGCTTCGCCCCGGATTACCGCAACGAGACGCCCCTGCACCCGTCCCGCAGCTTCGTCGGGCGCGAACAGGTGCGGCACAACTGGGAGCAGATCTTCACCCACGTGCCCGACCTGCACGCGAGCGTCGTGCGGCGAGCGGTGTCCGGTGACACCGTGTGGTCGGAATGGGAGATGCGCGGCACTCGTCGCGACGGGGCCGCGCACCTGATGCGTGGCGTCGTGATCTTCGAGGTGTGCGACCGCCGCGCGGCGTCGGCTCGCTTCTACCTTGAGCCGGCACAGGACACCGGCGAGAGCGCAACCGAGGCAGTCCGCCACACCGTCGCCCCGGCGAGCGGGGGTGCACCGTGATCCTCGTCGCCGGCGCGACGGGTACGCTGGGGACGCGGATCGTTCGCCGCCTCCACGCCCGCAACCTCGCCGTGCGCGTGCTGACGCGCGATCCCGGGCGCGCGGCCCACCTCGCCGCCTTCGGCCCGGAGGTGGTCCTTGGCGACCTCCGTGACGCGGCGAGCATACGCCGCGCAGCGGTGGGCGCCGAGACACTTGTTGCGGCCGCACACGGATTCTCCGGCACCGGCGGAAGCTCCCCGGACACCGTGGATCGACTCGGCAACCGACATCTCGTTGACGCCGCGGCCGCGGTGGGTGCCGCCGTAATCCTCGTCTCGGTCGTCGGCGCATCGCCGAGCAGCCCCCTCGAGCTCTTCCGCGCAAAGTACGACGCGGAGGAGTACGCGCGGCGCAGCGGCGTGCCCCTGACCGTGGTTCGTGCGACCGCGTTCATCGAGACCTGGATGGAGATCCTCGGTGAGCCCATACGCCGGGGCGGCCGCGGTCTCGTCTTCGGGCGCGGGCAGAACCCGATCAACTTCGTCTCCGCGGAGGCCGTCGCCGCGCTGGTGGAACGTGCAGTCGTCGACCCCGGGTTGCGCGGGCAGACCATCGAGATTGGCGGTCCGTCGAACGTCACACTCACCGAGTTCGTCGCGCTACTCGCTTCGCGTGCCGGCCGGCCGGGCGCACCGCGGCGGGTGCCACGGCCGGTGTTGCGCGCGATGTCGATCCTCCTCCGCCAGGTTCGGCCCGCCCTCGCCGCGCAGGCGCGCGCGGCGGTCGTGATGGACACTCGCGACATGCAGTTCGATGCGTCGCCGCTAAGGCGGCGATTCCCGGACCTGCCTGACATCGATATTCAGCGGCTGCTGGCCGAAGACCCTTGAGCGACCGAGGCCGGTGAATCCCGAAGGATTCGGCACTCCGGTATCGCTCGGCTTCCTTGAGCGGGAAGTCGCCCGTTCCAGATGCCGTGACGTGGTCATCGAGGTTCGTCCGAGGCGTTCGTGAGCACATCGATATCGTTGGACGTCCCGGTATTCCCCAGAACCGCCGCCGCGTTCCGCTTCATCCCCCGCAGCTTCGCGCGCTTCATCGGCGAGCCCTTGAACGCCGCGCTGAACTCCTCCTGCGTCATCGCGAGCAATTCGCGCGCAATCGTGCGCGCATCCTTGCCGGCGAGCACCTCGCGAGGCGCGAATTCCGGCACCCTGTTCTCACGCGCGAACTTCACGTTCCACGGACACACCTCCTGACAGATGTCGCACCCGTAGAGCAGCTCACCGATCAGCGGCCGGAGCACTTCCGGAATCTCCTCTCGCAGCTCGATCGTGAGGTACGAGATGCACCGTGTGGCATCGAGCTCGCGCGGCGCCACGAGCGCCCCGGTCGGACACGCCTCGAGACAGCGCGTGCAGCTCCCGCAGCGGTCGGCGTCGAACGGCGCGTCGGTGGTCATCTCCAGCTCGAGCACCAGGGCGCCGAGAAAGAAGAACGACCCCGTCTGCGGGTTGATGAGGTTCGTGTTCTTGCCGAACCAGCCGAGACCGGCGCGCCGAGCCAGGTCTCGCTCCAGGAGCGGCCCGGTGTCGACGTATGCCTTGCCCACGATCGAATGTCCCACGTCGCGCTCGAGCCGCGCGTGAAGCTCGCGCAGCCGCGCCTCCATCACGTCGTGATAGTCGTCGCCGCGCGCGTACCGCGCCACCGGCCCGCTCGGCTCCCGGCCGCCGTAGTCGAGGCCGACGACGAGCGCGTGCGTCGTCCCGGGAAGCGGACGCCGCGTGTCGCGCCGCTTCTCCGCGCCGCGCGCCAGCCACGTCATGGCGCCCGCATGGCCGGCGTCGAGCCAGGCCTCGAAGGCGGGCGCGGTCTCGGCGGGTCCGAGCGCCGCGATCCCGGCGAGGTCGAAGCCCAGCGCGAATGCGTGCGCCTTGGCGAGGCGCGCCCGATCGTCCGCCGCGAGCTGACGCGCCGGGGCAATGGCGGCCGTCATGGCTCGCTCACCGCCCAGCGCGCGTACCGCACCACGTCCTCGGCCGGCGGCACGAACGCGTCGTCCCCGTACGCCGTGTGCATGCGCCACCGCACATAGCGCATCGACGGCAGGGGAAGGAAGGGCGGACGACGCCACCACCCGTTGCGCCGGAAGCGCCAGGCCACGCGGAGCAGCGCGACCGCTGTCGTGGGCGAGCGGAGCCCGCGCAGGGCGAGCAGCAAGGCGAGTCGTGACCAGCGCATCCGTCAAAGGTCGTCAAAACGCGCTCGGCGATCAACACGCCGCCAGCGTCGCGCCGCCGAGTCGGCGGCGCGATGCGCCACTAGATTCTCCCGCATGCAACTCCTCGATCAGATCGTGTCCCTCGTCGGCGCCGCGCTCATCCTGGCCGCCTACGTCGCGCTCCAGCGGGGTTGGATGCCGCGTGAGAGTCGGCTCTACAACGCGCTCAACTTCTTCGGGTCGGTGCTGCTCACCTACGTGGCGGTGAAGGATCGGCGCATGGGGTTCATCATTCTGGAAGGCGCGTGGGCGCTCCTGTCGCTGCCCGGGATGCTGCGCCGGCCCCTCGCGGCGGGGTAGGGTCACCGCTGGACAGGAGCCGTGACCGTGCCGAGCATTGTGCATCCTCACTTCAGGTGTCCATGCGTCGTCAGCTCCGGTCGGTCACGTCGTTCGTTGCGCTCCTCCTCGTCTGCGCCCTCGCCCCCGCCTCGCACGGCCAGCTTTCCGAGGTACAGTCCGGCGCGCGCGTCCGAGTGACGGCACCCGGCATCCTTGCGGGCCGCTACGTCGGCACTGTGCTCTCACGCACCAGCGACACGATCCGCCTCGGCGCCCCGAACACCCCGCCAGTGGACGTGCCCGTGGCACGGATCACCGCGCTGCAGGTGAGCCGTGGCAGCAGCCGGGCACTCGGCGCCGGTCGTGGCGCGCTCTGGGGCGGCGGCATCGGGCTCGTCGCTGGCGTGATCGTCGCGACGGTGAATAACAACGACCCGGTCTACTCCGTGTACGGCGGTAGCACTGACTACTCCAGCAACAACGTCGCCGCGGACGTGCTTTACGGCACGCTCAGCGGGGCTTTCTATGGCGTGGTGATCGGGGCGATCGTGGGCCGTGAGCGGTGGGAGTCGTTCGACCTGGCCTCGCGCACGTCGCTCAACGTGCAGCCCGGGCGCGTGGGGGCGGGATTGCGCTTCACTTTCTGACGACGCTCATTCCACGCCGGCGAACAGCGCTCCCGGGTCGATCCGCACCACGAGGTCAAGGGTCGGCACCCGCCAGCGGATGACGTCGCGCACCACCTCGTGCTCGGTGCGCGAGCGCCAGACGTCGACGCTGCGATCGGTGATGTCGACCAGCCACACCTCGGGCACCCCGAGCGCGAAGTAGGCGTCGCGCTTGAACTCGCGGTCGTACACCCGCGAGGAGCGGCTGAGCACCTCCACGGCGAGCCAGTGCTCGGTAATCCCGCCCCACTCGATCATCGGGCCGACCCGCGCCGGGTAGACGAGAACGTCGGGCTGTAGCTGGGTATGCGGCGTCACGGAGATCGCGCCGGGACTGACGACGCTCCCGTGACCCGCCCATTCCACACCACTCGACAGCAGCACGTGAAGCCGGCCGGCAATGCGCTGGTGCATGGCGTTCGGCGCCGGCGTCACGAGCAGCAGGCCATCGAGCAGCTCGTACCGGTCCCCGTGCTCCGGGAAGCGCTTGAGATCGTCGACGGTGTACCGCGGTACGCTGATCGCCATGCCCATACTGTATCACCCCTTCGCTGCAGCTGTCCACTCCGCATGCGGAAGCCTGAGGGACCTGACGCGCGACGCGTCACCGCTCGACTCGACACCTGCTCATTGGAGCCCACGCCCGACAGCACGAGGGTGACGATGCGCGGGACCGCGCGACGCGACATCACGTTCCCCGGGTGGCGGCTCGTCCGCACGGGTCATAACCTCTCCCCGTGCCCCACGAGAGCGAGTTCTCTCCCGCCCATGCCGCCACCCGATTGCAGCGCCTGGCCGAGGGCTGGGCGGGCAACAGCGGAACCGAACGCGCCAGCTTCCAGAGCTGGTTGATCCGATTCTGCGAGGCGCTCGGCGTGAACACGCCCGATCCGCCGACCGAGGACTATCAGTTCGAGCTTTCGGTGCGGGTGGTGGACCGGGAAGGGCGCGAGTCGGTCAACTTCATCGACTGCTGGAAGGCGGGGCATTTTGCCCTCGAGGCGAAGGCATCGGGTGGCGGACCGTCCGCGACGACTCGCAACGATGCCCTGCTGCGCAAGGCGTTCGGGCAGGTGCGCAACTACGTGGCGCACGTTTCGGGTGACGCGCCGCCGTATTTGATGGTGGTGGATGTGCCGAGCATCCTCATCGTGTGGGATCGATGGAGCGGCGCGTATGGGGATTACGCCGCCGGCCGGCGCATCGCGCTCGCGACGTTGCACGAGCGGCCCGACGACATCGCGCTGCTGTACGACATCTTCGCGCAGCCGGCCGTCCGGGATCCCCGCGGGAGGGCGCAGGTCGTGACGAAGCAGATCGCCGCCGGGCTTGCCGAGCTGGCTGCGGAGCTCGAGTCGCGTGGGTTCGACACCGAACGCGTGGCGCGCTTTCTCATGCGCTGCGTTTTCTCGTGCTTTGCCGAGGACGTCGGGTTGTTGCCCGAGAAGCTGTTCCGACGCACCCTGGAGACCGCG
>JBBQYZ010000175.1:0-6484 GCA_038208205.1 Gemmatimonadales bacterium
CCGCCGATCGCCCACACCCCGGGCCGTACCTCGCTCACGACGGGCAGTCCATCGGGCGTGAAGCCGACGCTCGCGGCCCAGCGGTGGGTGATCGGCGCATGCACGCCGAGCGTATCGCGGAGGCGACGCTCGAGCAGACCCTGCACGGTATCGGTCGGCGTCGCGCTGTCCGTCCACTCGCTCTCGCCGGCCAGGTCGCGGCCGCCGCCAAGGGCGATCGCGCCGTCGGGCCGCTGCTGCCAGTAGTCGTAGCCCCAGCGCGCATAGACCGGACGCGAGAGGCGAATCTCGGTGGTAGGCGCGGTCGCCAGCATCTGCAGCCGCGCGGTGCGCACGCGTGGCGCGAGCTCGGGGAGCACCTGCGCCAGCGCGGCATCGAGCGCGACGACCACGATCGGCGCCCGCACCGACCCGTATGCCGTGCGAACGAGGCCCGCCGCAACGTCGGTTGCGACCGTGCGCTCGTAGAGGACGGCGCCGTCGGCGACCGCCTGCGCCGCGAGCAGCCGGCAGCGCGCGAGCGGTTGAAAGGTGCCGTCGCCGGGGATCAGCAGCCCACGGCCTTCGGGCCCCTCGTACGGCTCGGCCGGCAGCCCGTCCGCGCGCAGCGCCGCGAGCTGGCGCTCGCAGTCGGTCAGCTCCGCCGCCGACTCGGCGATCCGCAGCGATCCGGTGCGCGACACCAGGGCTGGCACCTGCTCCTCGATCCGATCGAGCTCGGCGAGCGTCCCGTGGTAGATCGCCCGCGCCCGGGCGCGCCCGATCTCCGTCACGGCGTCGTGGTAGAAGGGCGCGAGCCCGGCGAGCAGGAAGCCTCCGTTGCGCCCGGCCGCCCCGTCTCCGGCCCGCGCCGCGTCGATGCCGACGACGCGCGCGCCAAGTCGCCGCAGCTCGCCCACGCAGGTGAGGCCGGAGCCCCCGAGCCCGATCACGCAGACGTCCGCGTCGACGTCGCCCTCGAGCGTGGGACGTGTCGCGACGGGCGCGTCGTCCCACAGGGGACGTCCGCGCGCGTCGTCGTGGCCGTCCACGCGCCTATTCGAAGTCGAGCGCGAGGTCCAACGCCGGCGCCGAGTGCGTGAGCGCACCAACCGAGATCCAGTCCACTCCCGACTCGGCGATGCGCCGTACCGTGTCGAGGTTCACGCCTCCGGACGCCTCAACCACGGCGCGGCCGCCCACGAGGCGCACGCACTCCGACATCCGCTCCACGCTCATGTTGTCGAGCATCACGATGTCGGCCGCGGCGTCGAGCGCGGCGCGCACCTGCTCGATGCGGTCACACTCCACTTCCACCTTCGTGCCGGCCGGGGCGAGGTCGCGCGCGCGGCGGACCGCGAGCGCTACGTCCCCGTCCACTGCCGCGAGATGGTTGTCCTTGATCAGCACCGCGCCCGACAGGTTGAGCCGGTGGTTCGTGCCCCCGCCGGCGCGCACGGCGTACTTCTCGAGCAGTCGCCAGCCGGGCGTCGTCTTGCGCGTGTCGAGGATCTTCGCGTCGGTGCCGGACACCGCGGCCACGTAGCGCGCCGTCATCGACGCCACGCCGGAGAGGCGCTGCATGTAGTTGAGCGCGACCCGCTCCGCCCCCAGGAGCGCGCGCGCATGTCCCGACAGGTACAGCACGGTGTCGCCCTGCGACACCCGCGCGCCGTCCTCGTGATCGACGCGGATCGTCACCTTGGAGTCCAGCTGGCAGAACGCCTCGACGGCGAGCGGCACGCCACACAGCACGCCGTCGGCGCGCGCCACGAGGCGGCCGCGGGCATGACGGTCGGAGACGACGGTCGCGATCGTGGTCAGGTCGTTGAACGCGTCGTCCTCGTCGAGCGCGGCCTTCACGAGCGTGCGCAGCTCGTCCTGGCTGTAGGGAAACCGCAGGGCCGCCCGCCCGCCGATCGCCGGCGCGCTGTGCGGGGTGATCGTGCGCGGCTTGCGCGTGCGCTTCTCGCCCTTTCCGTGACGCTCCATCTCCAGGTCGCTCCTCGTGCGGTGCGTGGCGCGGGCTACTCGCCCGGGTCCACCGTCGTCTCGGGGACGGGGCTCAGCGGCTGCTGGCCCCCGATCGCGATCATGCGCTCGATCGCGCGGCGCGCGCGCGCCGCCACCGGCGCGGGCACGGTGATGCGGTGCTGCATCGTCTCCAGCGCGCGCTTCACCTTGGGCAGCGTCGTCACCTTCATGTATGTGCACGACGCGCGCTCGTTGGCGGCGAAGAAGCGCTTCGCCGGGTTCTCGCGCCGCAGCCGGTGCAGGATTCCCACCTCGGTGGCGACGATGAACTCGTCGGCGGACGAGAGCGCCGGCCGCCGGATCATCCCTTCGGTGCTGAGGATCTGAACGCCTTCCGGGTCCACCTCGCCGGCCGACATCGCCTCGAGCACGCTCGTTGAGCACCCGCACTCGGGATGGATCAGGAACTCCGCCCCCGGATGCTGCGCGCGCTTGAGGCGGATGTCTTCCGGGTCGATGCCGGCGTGGACATGGCACTCGCCCATCCAGATCCTGATGTTCTCGCGCCCGCTCAGCCGCTTCACGTGCGCGCCCAGGAACATGTCGGGGCATAAGAGGATCTCGGTGTCGGCAGGGATCGCGCGCACCACCTCCAATGCGTTCCCCGACGTGCAGCAGTAGTCGCTCTCCGCCTTCACCTCAGCCGTCGTGTTGACGTAGGACACGACCACCGCGCCGGGGTACTCGGCCTTCCAGGCACGGAGCTGCACGGCATCGATCATCGAGGCGAGCGAGCAGCCGGCCGCGAGGTCGGGCAGGAGCACCGTCTTCTCGGGGCTCAGCACCGCGGCCGTCTCGGCCATGAAGTGCACGCCGCAGAAGACGATCACGTCGGCCCCCGTTCGGGCGGCCTCGCGTGAGAGACCGAGGGAGTCACCAACGTAATCGGCGACGTCCTGCACCTCGGGGCGCTCATAGTTGTGCGCCAGGATGACCGCGTTGCGCTGACGGGCGAGGGTCTTGATCTCGTTCTGCAGGCCGCTGATCAGCTCTTCGCGCGACCGGATGCGGGTGTCGGAGATCGCCATGGCGAAACGTAATCAGCCAGCGGCGAGGGCGCGTTCGATCGCGGCGAGCAGCGCCTCGGGGTCCACGGGCTTCGGCACGAACTCCACCGCGCCGAGCGCGCGAACCAGCGCCGGCACGTCGGGGTCGGTGCTGGCACTCAGGATGACGACCGGAATGGGCGCCGTCTTCGCCGACATCTTGAGCTTGCGCAACGCCTCGATCCCCGTGCCGCCGGGCATGTTGATGTCGAGCACGATGGCCGACGGCGCCGGCGCGCGGATCGCGAACATCATCGCCTGCATGGCGTCGAAGGCGGGGATCGGCACATGCCCGGACTGCCGGAGGACCGCGCACACGAGCCCGGAGATCACGCGGTCGTCGTCCGCAACGAGGATTCTCATCGCGTCGGCGTCACGAGGCGGTCCGGCGCCTCTGCCGGTACGAGAGCCCGAGTCCCACCAGGCCGAGCACGAGTGCGAGTGCGAGCGCGATCAGCACGGGACCGATGCGCCACAGGCGGGCACGTTCGCCGGCCCGATCGTGTCATGAGTGGCCGCGTCGCGCGACCGACTGCGAGTGCCGGAGATCGCCATCCCCCAAGCTAATCGGCGCCCGGGAGGGGCGTGAGCGGAACGACGCCGACACGCGAGTCGCGATGTCGGCTGGAGACGGGCGCTCGTTCCAATGTCGAGCGCGCGGGGCTCGGGTCGACCACGACCCCAGCCCCGCGCCGGAGCCGTCCACCGCCTGCTGCAGCGGCGCCTGCCGCCGCCGCACCGGTGTGCAGCCTTACGCCGTCGTGCGCCGGCGCGCGAAGCCGGCGATGCCGACCAGGCCGGTCCCGAGCAGCAGCATCGACGCCGGCTCCGGCGTGACGGTGGCCACGCCGACCTGTGAGGAGATGTTGACGGCGTAGATGCAGGTGCCGCCGTTGTTGATGCAGGTCGAGTTGGAGGCCACGCTGTTGTTGAAGCCGGAGCGCGCGTCGGCCTCGCTGAAGTCGAAGAGCGAGGCGGCGATGGTGTAATTGCCGGCGACCAGGTTGGCGAAGATCTGCGAGTTCACATCGACCGTGAAGACGATGTCGTCGCTGCTGCCGATCTGCGAGCCGAGGCCCGCTCCGGTCGTCGCGGAGTTCGTGAACAGGCGGAGATACGGATCGACCACGTTCTGCAGACCGCCGAAGGTGCGAATGTCGAACAGGCCTCCGGTGGTCACCGTGAACGGGAGGTACGCGACATTCTGACCCGACGTGAGATTGACGGTCTGGGTGATGTTCGTCTGAGCCGCGCCCGGTCGGGCGGCGAGGATCAGGACGACGGCGGCAATGGCAGAGGACAGGCGGGACATGACGACTCCTGGCATGGGGATGCGGAGGGACCACGGGGAGGGAGGGAACGGCTGCACCGCGCTGCGAATGCAAGTTCAGGTGCACGAGCCAGTCTTCCAGCCGATGCCAGAAGCGCCGCAACGGCAACGGTTTAGCCGCGACGACCCCGGCTCCACCCTGCCATCCGTGACGCGGAACCAACAAGGTGTGGCACCGGCGCCATGGCCAAGCGGTTGGGCGAGGCACCCCTCCACGACGGTGTTCGTTCGGTGGTCCAAGTTGCCGAGCACGGCCTTTCACCGTCCATCAGCCAGCGCCGACCGGAAAGCCCGGCCGGCCGTGACGCGCGACGATCGCGCTCGAGGAGGACGCATGCCCCAGCCGCCCTCGCCAGAGTACGTCAGCTCCGCTCAGGCAGCGGGGCTGCGCTACGTCACGGACGCGACACCGGGGATCCGCCGCCATCGCCACGGCAAGGGCTTCTCGTACGTGGACCCGGAGGGCGCGATCGTCCGCGAGCGCGCGGCAATCCGGCGCTTTCGCTCGATGGCGATCCCGCCCGCGTGGACCGACGTCTGGATCTGCCCGTACCCCGACGGCCACCTGCAGGTCACCGCGCGTGACGCGCGGGGGCGGAAGCAGTACCGCTACCACCAGAGCTTCCGCGAGCAGCGCGACGAGGTGAAGTTCGAGCGGATGTTCGCGCTGAGCGGCGTGCTTTGGAAGATCCGCGAGCGCGTGGAGCACGACATCGCCACTCCCGGGCTGACGCGCGCCAAGGTGATGGCCACGGTGGTCTGGCTGCTCGAGCGCACACACATCCGGGTCGGCAGCACGGAGTACGCACGCGCCAACAAGTCGTTCGGCCTCACGACGCTGCGCCGGCGACACGTGCGGGTGACCGGGGCGAAGTTGCGCTTCGAGGTCCGCGGCAAGAGCGGTGTGGTGCACAGCGTGGCCGTCACGGACCGCCGCATCGCGCGCATCGTGCAGCGGTGCCAGGAGCTGCCCGGCCACGAGCTGTTCCAGTACGTGGACGACGGCGGGCAGCGGCAGATCGTGCAAGCCGAGGAGATCAACGCGTATCTGCGCGACGCGGCCGGCGAGGAGATCACGGCCAAGGACTTCCGCACCTGGGCCGGCACCATGCTGGCGGCCGAGTCGCTCCGGGCCACCGGTCCCGCCTCCACCCGACGCGAGGCCGAGCGCAACGTGCTCAAGGCGATCGACTACGCCGCCTCCCGGCTCGGCAACACGCGGAGCGTCTGTCGCAAGTACTACATCCACCCCGTGCTCGTCGCATCGTATCTGGACGGCGACGTGCTGGGCGCCACGCCCGCGGTCGCCTGGAAGGAGCGCGAGCCGCAGACCGCTGCCCTCCGGCGCCACGAGGCCGAGGTGCTGGAGTTCCTGCTGGTCCGGATCAGCGACATCGCCGCGCGGTCGCGGGCGGCTGACCCGGCGCGGTCCGACAGCGCGGCGTGATTGTTGACCTGCGTGTCGGCTCCCTTCATGGAGCCACCATGCCTCACCTCACCAGCCGCGCCCAGTTCGACGCCCTCGCGAAGGACGGGACCGCGATCCTGCTCAAGCACGGCGCCACCTGTCCCATCAGTGCCGCCGCACGCGAGGAGCTCGCCGATTTCAGCCGGCAGCACGGCGACGTACCGGTCTACGACCTCGAGGTCACGGGCAACCGCGAGCTCTCCGACTACGCCGCCGACCGGCTCGGCGTCGAGCATCAGTCGCCCCAGGCGTTCGTCCTACGTGACGGCAAGGCGGTGTGGCATGCCGAGCATTACGACATCACCGCCAAGGCGCTCGAGGCGAAGACGCGGGCCGACTAGCTGCGGCGCTACAGCTCGATGTGCCGCCCGCGCCACCCGCTCTTGGCGCGCGGGTAGTCGCTGCGGTAATGCCCGCCGCGCGACTCGCGTCGGCGCATCGCGGCCTCCACGATCAGCCGCGCCGTCTGCACGAGGTTGAGCTCTTCCGTCGCGCCGCTCGGTAGCCGCTCCTCGATCTCCGCAAGCTCGGCCACGGCGACGCGCAGTCCCTTGGCCGTGCGCGAGATCCCCGCGTGCCGCCACATCGTCTCGCGCACCCGGTCGGCGGCCACCTGCGCCGCGCCGC
>JBBQYZ010000176.1:0-6468 GCA_038208205.1 Gemmatimonadales bacterium
GCCTGGGGGCTGGACGCGAAAGGTCGCAAGCAATACCGCTATCACCTGCGCGCGGTGGAACGTGGACAGCTTCGCAAATACTACCGGGTGCGCCAGCTGGCCAAGGATCTACCCCAGCTGCGCGAGCGAATCCGCCGCGACGCGGCGTCGCGCACCGCTTCCAGGCGGGCCGTGGCTGCCGCGGTGGTGCGACTGATCAGCGAGAGCTTTTTCCGCATCGGCGGCGAACGTTACGCCGAGGAGAACAAGACCTTCGGCATCGCGACGCTCAAGAAGAGTCACGTCGAGCTCGCCCCGGGTCGCGCCATCTTCACCTACGTCGGGAAGAAGTCGATCCGTCAGCGGCAGACGGTGGCGAATCGCGAGCTCGCGCTTCTGGTCAGGCGGCACCTGGCGTCGCCGGGCGTCCGCCTCTTTCGCTATCAGGAGGGGCGGCGTTGGCGCAACCTGACCGCCCGAGACGTCAACGCCTACCTGCACGACACGCTGGGCGTCTCGTACAGCGCCAAGGATTTCCGCACCTGGGGCGGCACGCTTCGCGCCGCGACGGTGCTGGCCGAGCTCGGGCCGCCTGTGAACCCGAGTGATGCGAAGCGCAACGTGGCGACGACGATGCGTCTCGTCGCATCCGAGCTCGGAAACACACCGACGATCTGCCGCACGTCGTACGTGCACCCGATCGTCGTTGCGCGGTACGTCGACGACGGGGAAACCATCACGCTCACTGGCGCTCGACAGGCTACCCCCGACCGATACGCCCACTCCGCCGAGGAGCGCGCGCTCATCCACTTCCTCGATCGGCACTTTCCCGAGCGCCGAAAGCGCGCGCGCGCGGCGGAGTAGCCCCGCCGCGGGTCAGGTGGCCAGGGCGACAGGCGGCGCGGGTGCCGGATACTCCCCGGTGTTCTGCAACGGGACGGTGAAAAAGAAGGTGGTTCCCTCGCCGACGTGTGAGTCGAGCCAGAGGCGTCCGCCGTGTGCCTCCACGATGCCGCGCACGATCGACAGGCCGAGGCCAGCGCCGCGCCGGTCTCCGCGCTTCGCCTGCCAGTAGCGGTCGAACACGTGCGGCACCTCGTCGGCCGGGATGCCGGGCCCGGTGTCCGACACCGAGAACTGCAGCTCCCCCTCCGCCTGCTCGGCCCGCAGCGTGATGCGCCCGTCACGCGGAGTGAACTTGATGGCGTTGCCGACCAGATTGGAGAACACGCGCTGGATCTGGGTCACGTCCGCGGATGCGACCAGACCGTCCCCGCGCACCTCGCAGACGAGCTTGATCGCCTTCTCTTCGGCGATCGGCGCGAGCATCTCGCGGGCCTGTTCCACGAGCTCCGTCACGTCGTGGTGGACGCGGTTGACCGAGAAGTGACCCGCCTCGATGCTCGACACGTCGAGGAGGTCCTTGATCAGCCGGTTCGCCTGCTCGACCGCCCGCTTGATCACCTCGAGGAATCGCACGCTCGCGGCGCGGCGCTCTCCCGGCTGGTCGAGCAGGAGCGAGGCGCTCAGGCCGATCGTGCTGAGCGGATTGCGCAGGTCGTGCGAGACGACGGCGAGCACCTCATCGCGGGCACGGATGGCGCGTTGCGCGCCGTCGTAGAGGCGGCTGTTGTCGATCGTACGCGCCGCCCGCTGCCCGAGCTGCTCGGCGGTCAGCAGGTCCATCAGGTCGTAGCTCCTTCCCGACTCGCCGACGCCGAAGGTGATGGCGCCCAGGATCTGTTCCCGCGTGATGAGAGGGACGATCATGAAGGAGCGTGTCTCGAGCTTGTGCAGCAGCTCGCGCTGGCGCGTGTCGAGGCCCACCGCCTTGAGGGCGACCTTGCTGCACTCGCGCACCAGCACCGGTTGCCTGGTGCGGATCACCTTGCGCACGAGGTCGTGGTCCTGGTCGGCGCGGAGTGCCGCCGGTTCCTCGACGCGCAGGAGGACTTCCTTCGAGGGGTCAGCATGCGCGTGTGCGGCGCGGTGAATCCCTCCGCCCTGGTCGAGAACGTCGATGGCGCAGTAATCCGCGAGCGTCGGCACCGCGAACCGTGCCAGGCTCCCGAGGATCACCTCCTGGTCGAGCGAGGTATCGAGCAGCGCGCTCGCCTGGGCGATGAATCGCTGCGCCTCCTCCTCGATCTTGCGCTCAGTGATATCGACCATCGATCCGATCATGCGAAGCGCCTCGGACTGCTCGTTCCGGACCACGTGCCCCCGCGCCAGCACCGTCGCGTACGAGCCGTCACCCCGCTGGAACCGGTACTCGTCCGCCCAGAACTCGGCCGTCCCGTTCAACACTCCGTGCGTGCTCGTCACGACTCGCTCGCGGTCCGCGGGATGGATGTGGTTGTACCACCACTCCATTGTCGTGCCGACCTGCTCCGGTTGGTAGCGGCAGGTTCGCTGGATGGCCTTGTTCCAGGTCAGCACGCCTGTGACGATGTTCCAGTCCCAGACCACGTCGCTGGTCGCTCGTGCGACGAGGTCGTACCGCTCCTCGCTCTCCCGGAGCCGCTCCTCCGCCCGCTTGCGCGCCGTGATGTCGTGCAGGAACGAGGTGAAGAGGTACGTATCGTCGACGGGGATGGCGGTGATGCTCAGCTCCACCGGAAACTCGTGCCCGTCGCGGTGGACGGCCTCGATCTCGAAGCGGCGGGAACGCAAGGCGTACGTGCCCGTCTTGAGGAAGTGCCGCATCCCTCGTCGATGGGCCGGGCGGTACCGAATCGGGATGATCATGTCGGCCATCGAGTGGCCGATCGCCTCCGAGCGCGACCAGCCGAAGGTGGCCTCGGCCTGTCCGTTCCACTCCGTCACGATGCCCCGCTCGTCCATCGCGACGAAGGCGTCGTGCGACATCTCGACGATGGAGCGGATGCGCCCCTCGCTCTGTCGGAGGGCGTCGTGGGCATGCACCCGCTCCACCACGCGGCCGAGCTGCGTACCCACGTGGCTGAGCACTGCGACCAGCGGGGCATCGACGTCGAGCGCGCGGTCGGTGAAGAACTCGAGCACGCCTACGATGTCGGTCCCGACCATGAGGGGGCAGGCGATACCACCACGGATGCCGGCGTCGTGCGCCTGGGACTGACGCGTGAACGTCGGGTCCTCGCTGACGTCACGCACCCAGGCGGCCTTGCCGCTCGCGAGCACCCTCCCGGGCAACCCGACCGTCGGCGCGAACGCCATCGAGTCGGTCGCGTCGCGGAACGCCCGGAACCGATCCGGCTCGGTGACGAACCAGTCGCCATGCGAGACCAGGTTTCCCTTGCCGTCGCGCAGATAGAAATGTGCGGCGCACCAGTCGTTGTGCGCGCAGACGTGCGCCAGGCAGGGCTCGATCGCCGATGCGATGCTGGTGGCCTCGTTGGCGGCGACCGCGACGTACTCCAGCAGCTCCACGTTCGCCGTCTTCTGCCGCAGCTCGCGCTCCGTCAGCTTCTGCTCGGTCACGTCATGCGTATTGACGATCGCGAGCGGCGCGCCCGACGGGTCCTTGACGATCTGCGCCACCACCTCCACGTCACGCCAGTTGCCGTCCTTGTGGCGAAGTCGCTGGTCGAGTCGGCGCCGGGCGCCTGGATGGTCGAAGTCCTCCTGCAACGACTGCTCGGTCCGCGCCAGATCGTCGGGATGCACGAACTCCTTGCTGTGCCGCCCGATCATCTCGGCGGGCGCGTAACCGAGCACCCGGTGTACCGAGGGGCTGACGTAGCGGATCGTGTCATCCGGGGTGATCGTGTGCACGACGTCCCACGTGTTCTCGGTGAGCGCGCGCAGCTGCAGCTCGTCGTGCCGCAGCGTCGCCTCCGACTGCTTGCGCGGGGTGATGTCGACGAGGCTGGCGATCAGCGCCACGTCGTCCCCGATCTCCGTGCGCGCGCCGCGCAGCTCCACCTCCAGCGTGCCGCCGCCCTTGTGCTGCCCCGTGAACTCGAAGCACACCGTCCCGAGGTCGACACGCAGGCCGAGCGCGAGCTGCTCCATCACGAAGTCACGCCTGCCGCCGACGACCAGATCGAGCAGCGACGTGCCACCAAGCAGCTCGTCCTCACGATATCCGAACGACTCGGCGAGCGCGTGGTTGGCGAACCGGAACAGTCCGTCCTGCAGCACGCACACGCCCACCGGAGACCGCTCGAACAGCGTGCGAAAGAGCGGCGACACGCCGCGCTGCTCCGGCGCGTCGGCCGCCGCGTCCGCTGTCTGGCGGGCCGCGGTGCGGAGCGCCCCGTGCATCTCGATCTCGTGCATCGCCGCCGCGCCGAACTCCTGGAGGAGGGCGACATCGGTCTCCGTCCATCCGCGTGGGGCGTGGTCGGCGGCGGCGAAGGCGCCGATCACATGACCCTCGACGGTGCGGAGGGGGATTCCGGCATAGGCGACCACTCCCATCGCCGCGATTGCCGGGTTGTCGCGCACCAGCGGGTGCTGACGCGCGTCGTCTACCACGAGCGGCTGGGAGGTGGCGACGACATGCCGGCAGAAGGAGTGACTGAGTGGACACTCCCGCGCACTTGCCCAGGGCTCGGGGAGCCCGATGCTGCTCTTGAAGTAGTGGCGATCTTCGTCCACCAGGCTGACGAGGGCAATCGGCGAGCGCAGCGCCGCAGCGGCGAGCTTCGTCAGGCGGTCGTACGACTGCTCGCGTGGGGAATCGAGAAGTCCGGTGCGTCGCAGCGTCGCGATCCGCGCCGAGTCGAGAAAAGACAACGATGAGTCGACGTTCATGGGGGGCCCGGTACGAGGATGACACGGCTGCCGACCCCGCATCGTGGAAGGCGGAGCGGCGTCGCATCATCGTCGTCGGCGTCGGGTGGGACGTAACGGCGCGCCCCGCGCGGCGGGTGCCCGCCGCTTGCGATGGACCGCTCCCTGTCTCACTGGAATATCCGGGAAGCGGGTCACCGGGTGACCGCTACATGAAGCCGTACACAAGACATAATTGCCAACCGCGTCGTTGTCGTATCGTCATACATACGTTTCCTGATCGGTCGCGCAAGAGTGGGTTGGGAGTTGTCCCCTCTACTCCTGACAGTTCGAGCGCGTCGACCGATCCGTGAGGCCGTCAAACCCACCGCCCATCCCCCCAACGGGTCGAGAAACGACGACTCTGCTCCGGGGTAGGTTGAAGACATGTCAGCACTCCCCTGTGTCGATGCACCCACGACCGACGATCTCGACGCGCTTCGCTCGCGGCTCCTGGCCTGCCGTCGATGCGCGCTGCCCGAGGGCGTCACCCCGATCGCCTCGGCGGCCCGGCGCCCTCGCGCCATGCTGGTCGGACAGGCGCCCGGGAAGACCGAGCGAGGCGGCGGCGTTCCCTTCGCGGGACCAGCGGGCCGGACGCTCTTCCGCTGGCTCGCGCGCGCGGGGCTCGACGAGGCGACGGCCCGCGAGTGGATTTACATCTCGGCGATCACGCGCTGCTATCCGGGGCCACATTTGTCCGGACGCGGCGATCGCGTACCGGCGCCGCACGAACGTGAGCGCTGCGGTGACTGGCTCGCCGGGGAGCTGCGGCTCTTGCGGCCGCCGCTGCTCATACCGGTCGGGCGCCTGGCAATCGACCGCTTCCTCGAGGCGCGTCAGCTCCACGAGCTCGTCGGTCGAGAGCACTTCGTGGAGCACGAAGGCGGACGATCCGTCGTCGTTCCCCTACCGCACCCCAGCGGGGCGAGCAGTTGGGTGCACGTACCGGCCAACCGCGCCCTCCTCGATCGCGCGCTCGAGCTACTGCGCGATCGGTTGGCACTTCCGCCGGTCGCGCGATCGCCAGATGCGCTGTCGCGGAACGTGTCCTGATGCGCGCGCTGCTGCTCGTGTTCTCGCTCCGCCAAGGTCCCCATCGGGCGCCATCCGACAGCTGGCTTGGCGAGGACAAGGTCCAGCATTTCCTGACCTCGGCCTTCGTGCAGACGCTGTCGTACGGAGCGCTGCGCGGTGCCGGCATCGGGCATGGCGGCGCCCTGGTCACCGCGTCGATCACATCGCTCGGCGTCGGACTGGGCAAGGAAGTGTACGACGCACGCCATCACGGCGACGTGAGCCGGAAGGACGTGGTGTGGGACGTGGCCGGCGCGGCGACGGTCTCCGTCCTCCTCGCGCGCACGGCACGATGATCCGGATGGCGAGCCGTCAGGGAAAGGCTGATCCGGGTACCTCTCCCGAAACCATTATATTGCCCGAGTCTCCTTCCTCCCCAGCGACCACGGCATGAATTCGGCTCGGACCAGATTCCTCATCGGCGGCGCTCTCGTATTGGGGACCGCCGGCTACCTGATGGCGACGTCGATCAAGGACACCGGCATGTACTACCTCACGCCGACGGAGCTCTCGACCAGGCTCGACGCCGACCCGTCGTTCCGCAACACCGGAGTGAAGATCGGCGCCCGCGTCGTTCCCGGGTCGATCCAGCGGATCCCCGGCGGACGGGAGTATGCCTTTCGCGTGACCGACGGCGCGAAGGCATACCCGGTG
>JBBQYZ010000177.1:0-6466 GCA_038208205.1 Gemmatimonadales bacterium
GTCGGCGGGACGCGTCGGGCCGTCATCATCGGCCCGATGGTGGTCGCGGCAGGTACCGACACAAAAGTTCGTGCCCTCGACCTCGAGACCGGAGTGGTAAAATGGACAGGCAGTACCGGAAGTTCATCGTTCGGAGCCGGAGCCTGCGGCAACAGTTTTTTCGTCAGCGCCTTCCATCTGCTTCGATTCGATGCCGCGACCGGGGCGTTGACGGGACAGGCCGACCGGGGTGCGTATGACGACTACTTTTCCAATGTGGCGAGCGATGGCAAGCGCGCGTACGCCGTCGCCGGACGCGGCATCTTTGCCTTTGACTGCTGAACGAACAGGACGTCGCCGTGTTCATGGCTCCCGCCCGTCGCGCTCGGCCTTGAGGCGCGCGAGGTTGGCGTTCACCGATTCCGGAACGAGCAGGTCGTCGGCGATGCCGGCGATCTCCTCGGCGTCCCGCCACGCGTTCTCCAGCAGGTAGAGCTCACCTTCGAGCGCGCGCCGCTCGGTGTCCTCGTGCGCCGCCATCTCGAGCGCGAGGCGGGCGGCGGTGGGGATGTTCTTGAGCAGGGTGCGATTCTGGTTGGAGAGGTCGTTCCAACCCCGCGGTCGAGGCGTCGCGGCGATGTTACGGTACAGTCGCTCGACGGCGCCGGCCTCATCGAGGTAGCGCACCGCACGCTGAACGTCGTTGGCGCTCCCACCACTCTGGTTCAGACTCGGCAGGAGCGCCCCCGCGGCGCGGATCGCCGCCTCGCCCTGAAGCTCGAAGGTCTCTGACTTGCCTCGGTCGAACATGTACCACGGCACGCTAGTGGTGAGTCCTGACAGGCCGGATCCGGCCTTGACCGGGACGCGCAGCACGAACTGGTCGCCTTGTGCCAGGAACCGCACCTTGTCGAGGTCGTGGAGGCGCGTCCGCATCGACTCACCCTCCGCGATGGGAACCGAGATCGTCTTCCGCGACCGATAGATGCCGCGGCCGGCGTTGAGAAGGTTGAAGGCAGGGTTGATCGCACCAGCGCCGATGAGCCCGAGCATCGGGCCCGCGACCACGACCGTCGCCGCGACCGCCACGCCGCCG
Source organism: Gemmatimonadales bacterium (assembly GCA_038208205.1). Taxonomy (GTDB): domain Bacteria; phylum Gemmatimonadota; class Gemmatimonadetes; order Gemmatimonadales; family Gemmatimonadaceae; genus AG11. The sequence continues at coordinate 1,076 of JBBQYZ010000177.1, forward strand.
GCGAGGTAGGTGTAATAGCGCCGCCGGCGCCGCCCGAACTGATCACCGTAGCGCCACGCCGCCATCTCGGGCCGTTGGGGAGCGCCGATGCGTACCAGCTCGAGCCCCTCCCTGAGCCGCGCCAGGCCGATCTCGTCGGTGGAGACGCGCAGCGTGGTGCCGCGGAACTCGCGCTCGCAGGCCTCGATCGCCTCCCACCGCTCCTCGAGCGGGGTGAGGTTCCATCGCTCGCAGCGCCGGCACACCACCCAGAGCCGGCCTTTCGCCGGGTCGAAGGCGAGACGTCGCCCGACCGGGAAGTCTTCGATGACCTCGTTCTTTCCGAGGTCGCTGTTACAGAACAGGCAGGTCGTGTACATCGAAAGCGTCCTCCAGGCCGCGCAGCTCGGGGCGGTGGAAGAACGCCCACGCGCCGTACACCAGCATGAGCAGGGCCGCCCCGCCCACGGCGACGTCCACGCCGAACGCCTTGGCCACGGCGCCCCCGGAGAAGGCGCCGACGACCTGCGAGAGTCCGACGACGACGAGTCCGTAGGCCGCCATCATGCGTCCGCGCAAGCCATCCGGCACGATGGTCTGCAACAGCCCATTGGCGATCGCGCCGTTGAGGATCATCGTGCAGCCGATGCCAAGGAGCAGCACGTAGCCCACCACGGGGTTGCGGCAGAAGGAGAAGGCGAGCAGCAGGAGGGGCCAGGTGATCGAGGCCCAGATGAGCAGCCGCGTGCGGGACACGCGCGAGCCGACCGCCGCGAGCGACAGCGCGCCGACCAAACCACCGACGCCGAGGAAGGAGAGGAGTAATCCATAGCCGGCGGCGCCCAGGCCGAACATCTCGCGCGCGACCACCGGCATGAGCGCGAGCACCGGCGCGCCGAGGATGGAGTACACCGTGACCATGATCATCAGGGCTCGCACGCGCGGCGTGGTGCGCATGTAGCGGAGCGCCTGCTGCACGCCGGCCCACGGTCGCGCGTGTCCGGGCAGCCGCTCCCACGGCGGGAGGTCGATCATGAAGAGGCCGGCGAGCACCGCCACGAAGCTCGCGGCGTTGAGGAAGAAGCACCACGAGATGCCGAGTCGGGCGATGACCGCCGCCGCGATGCCCGGGCCCACGACACGGGCGAGGTTGAAGCCGCTCGAGTTGAGGGCGATCGCGTCGGGGAGGTCGTCGCGACCCACGAGGTCGATGAACATCGACTGGCGCGCCGGGATCTCGACGGCGGCGATCAGGCCGCTGGCGAAGGCGAGGCCGAGCAGGGAGCCGATGGTGATCCGTCCCGTGGCGGTCAGCACCCAGAGGAGAGTGGCCTCGAGCAGGTAAGCGCCCTGGGCGATGCGCACCAACCGCAGCTTGTCGGAGCGGTCCACCAGCACGCCGGCGGGCATGGTGAACAGCAGGATGGGAATCGAGGTGACCGTCGCCACGAGTCCCACGAGGAAGGCGTTGTTGGACAGCTCGAGCGCGAGCCACCCCTGCGCCATGGTCTGCATCCAGGTGCCGATGAGCGACAACGTCTGGCCGGCGAGAAAGAGCCGGAAGTTCCGGTGCTTGACGAGGACGCGGAACGGGTTGAGCGACGAGGCGGGGGCAGAGGGCACGCGGGGAATATACGCGGGCTCCCCTTGGCACTCCGGCGCGCGCGACGGTATTAGTGAAGCGGAGGATTCAATGCGCTTTCATACGTACAGCAAGTTCTCGCCGGAGATGGCCGACGCGGTCGATCTCCAGTCGCTGCTGGACAAGCTCGCCGACTTCCTGCTCCAGTCCGGCTTCGCCGGCGGCGAGGGGCAGTCGTACTACGGCATGGGCTTCGAGGACCCGGGCGACCGGTCGCTCGACGCGCTGCGCGAGGCGATCCTCAAGGCGTTGATGGAGAGCGGCCAGTTCACCGCCGAGATGCTCGAGGCACTCAAGGGTGACGGGGACGAGGAAGCGCAGGCCAAGCTCGCCAAGCTGCTCGACGACCTCGTTAAGCGGCTGATGGACGAAGGCTACCTCAACCTCGAGGCGCCGCCGCAGATGCCGGCCGGCCATCAGCCGGTGGAGGGGAAGGGATCGATCGCCCAGGCCGCCGCCCGCGACGTGAACTTCAACCTGACCGACAAGGGGATCGACTTTCTCGGCTACAAGACGCTCCGCGGTCTGCTTGGATCGCTGGGCAAGGCGAGCTTCGGCAGCCACGATACGCCCTACCTGGCGACCGGAATAGAAGCCGACGGGTGGAGCAAGCCGTACGAGTTCGGCGACGTGCTCAACATCGACGTCAACGAGACGCTCAAGAACGCGATGATGCGCACGGGCGACATCAAGGTGCCGATGGACCTCGACTACGGCGACCTGATGGTGCGGCAGGCGGAGTACCGCTCGAGCTGCGCCACCGTGCTGATGCTCGACTGCTCGCACTCGATGATCCTCTACGGCGAGGACCGGTTCACGCCGGCCAAGAAGGTGGCGCTCGCGCTCACGCACCTGATCCGCACCCAGTTCCCGGGCGACACGATCAAGGTGGTGCTCTTTCACGACAGCGCCGAGGAGATCCCGCTCGCAACGCTGGCGAGCGCGCAGGTGGGCCCGTTTCACACGAACACTGCCGAGGGTCTCAAGCTGGCGCGCCGCCTGCTGTTGGCCCAGAAGAAGGACATGCGCCAGATCATCATGATCACCGACGGCAAGCCGAGCGCGCTCACCATGCCGGACGGGCAGATCTACAAGAACTCCTTCGGGCTCGACGTCAACGTCATCGCCCGGACCCTCGAGGAAGTGGCCGCCTGTCGCAAGTCGGGGATCATGATCAATACCTTCATGCTCGCCCGCGACCGGGCGCTGGTGGAGTTCGTGAAGCGGATGAGCGAGATCAGCAAGGGCAAGGCGTACTTCACGACGACGATGACCCTGGGACAGTTCATCCTGATGGACTTCCTCAAGCGAAAGACCAAGAAGGTCAGCTGAGCGATGCTGAGCTACCTCTACGTCGCGATCGGAAGCGCCGCGGGTGGGGTGGCACGCTACGCGGCGGGCCCATGGATGCAGCGCCGCTTCCACGACCGAACGCCGCATGTCGGCGCCCTCGCCCTTCCGCTCGGCACCATCCTGGTCAACGTGACGGGCTCATTCCTGCTCGGCGCGCTGATCGTGGTGATCGCCCGGCAGGGTGACCGCGCGGAGCCGATGCGGCTGCTGCTCGCGGTCGGGTTCTGCGGCGGCTACACCACCTTCTCCACTTTCAGCGCCGAGACCGTCGGGCTGCTGGAGAGCGGCGCCGGCCAGCTCGCGCTGCTCAACGTGGCGGCGAGCGTGGCCCTCGCGCTGGGTGCCACTCTGCTGGGCGGGATGCTCGCGCGCGCGCTGCTCGCGCGGGCGGCATGAGCGCATTCCTCGCTGTGCTGACGCTCGGGCTCCTCCTCGGGATGCGACACGCCACCGATCCCGATCACGTGGTCGCCGTGACGACGATCGTGACCCAGCAGCGGTCCCTCGCGCGCGCGGCGCGAACGGGAGTGCTGTGGGGAATCGGCCATACGGCGACGATCCTGCTCGTCGGCGGGGCGATCATCGTACTCAAGATCCAGCTCTCCGGCATCCCGCCGCGCGTCGGCCTCTCGCTCGAGTTCGCGGTCGCCGTGATGCTCGTCGTCCTTGGTCTCCTCACACTGGCGGGCGGCGAACGGCGCGTGGCCGACAGCACGGCGCGTCCGATCACTGTCGGGTTCGTGCACGGCCTGACCGGGTCGGCCGCGGTGGCGACGCTGCCGCAGGTGGCGCTGATCCCGGATCCGCGCTGGGCGGTCGCCTACCTCGCGGTGTTCGGGGTCGGCACGATCGTCGGGATGCTGCTGATCACGGCGTCGATCGCGGCGCCCACGCTCCTGGCAGTGCGCCGATTCGCGAGCATGAACCGAACGCTCCGCATCGCGTCGGGGATGGCGAGCATCGGCTTCGGCCTGCTGCTCGCGCACCGCATCGGATTCGTGGACGGCCTGTTCACCGCATCCCCGAGCTGGACGCCGCAGTGAGCGGTCGGTGAGCCGTCGCCGGGCGGATGGGGTAGGCGCGGCGAGCGAGCCTGCTCCCGTCGACGCGGGCACGTCCAGGCGCTTCGGCGTTCTGCTTCGCCGCTGGTTTCGGACGAACGGCCGTGACCTTCCCTGGCGACGCACGCGCGACCCGTATCATATCCTGGTGTCGGAGCTGATGCTTCAGCAGACGCAGGTGTCGCGCGTGGTGCCCAAGTACGCGGAGTTTCTCGCCCGCTTTCCCACCCTGCACCACGTCGCGCGCGCTCGCCCGCACCGGGTGGCGGAGGCCTGGTCGGGGCTTGGCTATTACGCGCGGGCACGCAACCTTCACGCGCTGGCACGCGCCGTGACCGATGGCGGGCGCGATCCGCACGCGATCCTGCCGTCCGAGGCGGCGTCGTTGCGCGCGCTGCCGGGGATCGGCGCGTACACCGCGGGCGCGGTCAGCTCGTTCGCCTACGAGCGTCGCGCCGAGTTGGTGGACACCAACGTGGCGCGCGTGATCAGGCGGGTGTTCGCGCCGGAGATCGACCTCGAGTCCGGGCGTGGGCAGCGTCGGCTCTGGGCGATTGCCCGCATGCTGCTCCCGCGCACCGGTCGCGCGACCTGGACCCACAACCAGGCGCTGATGGAGCTGGGGGCGCTGGTCTGCACGGCGCGCGTGGCGCGATGCGGGGTGTGTCCGGTGACGGTGGTGTGCGCGACGTACCGAGATACGGTCGGCACGTAGGTCGGTCCGTCGGTGGCTCGGGACTACTGCGGCCGTCGAGCACACTGGACTGATTCCGGCGCGCCCTTCCCTGTCCCCGCCTTCCGACACGCCGACCTACCGACCTGCTCGGCTATCGCCTCACCGCGTCCTTCGGCGTCCGTGCCGCGTCGTGGTCCAGCTCTGACGCGTAGGCGCGCTCCCGATAGCCCGTGTAGATCTGCCGCGGACGGGCGATCTTCTGCTCCTTGTCGTTGAGCATCTCCTCCCACTGTGCCAGCCAACCGGCTGTGCGCGCGACGGCGAACAGCACGGTGAAGAAGTCGGTGGGGAAGGCCATCGAGCGATAGATCAGCCCCGTGTAGAAATCCACGTTGGGGTAGAGCTTGCGCGAGACGAAATAGTCGTCGGAGAGCGCGATGCGCTCGAGCTCGAGCGCGATCTCGAGGTCCTTGTCCACGCCCACCACCTTGAACACGTCGTCGGCGAGCTTCTTCACGATGCGCGCCCGCGGATCGTAGCTCTTGTACACGCGGTGGCCGAAGCCCATGAGCTTCTGCCCCTTGCCCCCCTTCACCCCTTCGATGAACGCAGGGATGTTCTTCTTGTGGCCGATCTCCGTGATCATGTGGAGCACCTGCTCGTTCGCTCCTCCATGCAGC
>JBBQYZ010000178.1:0-6425 GCA_038208205.1 Gemmatimonadales bacterium
GTGAGCGGGGGCTCCACTCCTACCCTCTGGCGCACGCACGAGCTGTCCGGCGTAACGGAGTTCCGGCCGGGCACGTACGTGTACAACGATCGAACGACGGCGGCGATCGGCGCGTGCGCGTGGGATGATTGTGCGCTCACCGTGCTCGCCACGGTGGTCTCGACCGCCGTTCCCGGGCAGGCGGTGATCGATGCGGGAACCAAGTCGCTGGGTCGCGAGCCCGTTCGCGGCGCGGAGGGCGAGGGATTCGGCCAGCTCCTGGATCGGCCGGAGGTGACGGTGGCGCGCATGTCCGAAGAGCATGGCATCCTGGACCTCACGCGGTCCGACTGGCGGCCGCGCGTGGGGGACCGGGTGCGGGTGGTGCCGAACCATGTGTGCATCGTCGTGCACCTCAACGACCTGGTCTACGGCATCAGAGCGGGAATCGTCGAGACCAGCTGGCCGGTCGCGGCGCGGGGGCGCGGCCAGCTCCCGATCTGAGACGAGCTACCCCACGACAGCACGATACCCCCGCCTGCTCCACCGCACCAGTGCTCCTTCCCCTTGGAGAAGCGCGCGTGCGCGGGCATCTTTCGCATTCGTCGTGCGCCGTACCGCGCGGCGTCGTCTCCAGCGAGTCTTCTGCATGACCAACGCCCACCGACAACAGTCCTCGCCCGCCGACGCGCCGACGGACCCAATGGCCGCGGTTCGCACCCGCGCCGATGCACTCTACCGCGCGGCGCTCGAGTGCTGCCGCCAGCATGATCGCGCCGCGCGGCTGCACAGCGCGACGGAGCCGGAGCTCGAGCACAAGCACGTCGACGCCATGTGCAAGATGTGCGACGGCTCGCTCAGCGAAATGTCGCAGGCCTACTCCGACGCCGCGGCCGACTTGCATCCCGCCCAGGAGGAGGCGTGGTGGCACAAGGCGAACTCGCTCTGGCACGCAAGCCGCGAGTACGCGCGTCGACACGCGGGGTGCGACGCGATGTCGACGCGTCTCTCCGCGAAGCACTCCCCGGACAACCTGAAGGCGATGCAGATGGAGTACGAGCTCGCGGCGTCCGCGCTGCTGGCGATGCGTCACGCCGCGGATGCGTACCGAAAGACGCGTCCCGGGCTCTCGTAACGCACGCGCGTGCGCGCTTTCACCGACGATGCCGGCAGACGCTGGCACGTGACGATCGGCAAGGAATCGTGGGGAACGCTCGTCCTGCTCTTCACTCCGGCCGACATCGGCGACGCCCGTACCAGCATCCTCACCGCCGACACGCAGTTCGCCGCGAATGCGGAGCTCGACGCCCTCGGCGACGACGCACTCCGCGCTCGGCTCCGCGACAGCCGTCCCTGGACCTAGCACCCTTCACACGCGACATGGCGACGACGAAGACGAAGACGAAGAGGAAGAAGACGAAGACGAATGGCTCGACGACGCGCACGCGGAGCACGCCGAAGCGAACGACCGACCGCCCGCCCAGGAAACCCGGCGCCGTCGCGCGGCGCGGCATCGCGGCCCGCTATCCATGGAAAGAGGAACTCAACCCCTACTTCGAGCTGCGCGGCTCGGACATCCAGGGCACCGGTGCCTTCGCCACGCGCGCCATCCGCAAGGGTACCCGCATCACCGAGTACCTCGGACAGCGGATCTCGTGGCGCACCGCTGACCGTCGCTACGACGACGACCGGATGGGGCGCCACCACACCTTTCTCTTCACCGTCGACGACAAGACGGTCATCGACGGGGCGGTGCAGGGGAACGACGCACGCTTCATCAACCACTCGTGTGACGGCAACTGCGAGGCGATCACCGACCGAAAGCGGATCTTCATCGAGGCGCGTCGCAACATCAAGGCGGGCGAGGAGCTGCTGTACGACTACCAGTACGAGCGGACGGACGACCACACGGCGGAGGACGAGAAGTTCTACGCCTGCCGTTGTGGCTCGTCCAAGTGCCGCGGCTCCATCCTGGCGCCGAAGAGCGCGACGGCGTGATCAGATGACAACGCCGAACCCGGCGTCCGTGACGACGCTCCAGACCCTCCTCGCAGGGCTGGTGGACTACGCTGGGCTCTTCCCGCCGGCGGCGCTTCCGATGTCGGAGGCGGTGGCCAACTACGCGGCGTACCTCGACTCCTCCGACGCCTGGGCGCTCGGCCGCTTCGTCGTTCCGGCCACGCGGCTGGAGGAGCTCGCGGCGGAGGCGGCGCGCTACACCGGTTCGCGCAATGATCCCTGGCGCGTCAGCGCACTGCTCGGCGAGACGGTGCCGGCCGACGCCAAGCGCGTACGGGCGTTCAACGCGGCGTATCCGGGCCGCATGGTCGTGGACGTGGTGGAGTGGCGGGCGTCCTCACCGGCGGCGGTCGCGCACGCCGCGGCGTTCCTTCCCGCCGACGTCGTCTCGTATGTCGAGCTGCCGCTCCAGCAGGAGCCACGGCCCATCGTCGAAGCGCTGCGGCGCGCCGGGATGCGGGCTAAGGCGCGCACCGGCGGGACCACCGTCGACTCGATCCCGTCGTCGGCTCACCTCGCGCGTTTCATCGTCTGCTGCGCGCGGCTGGGTGTCCCATTCAAGGTCACGGCCGGTCTGCACCACCCCGTACGCGGTGACTATCCCCTCACCTACGCGCCGGGCGCGCAGTCGGCACCGATGTTCGGCTTCCTGAACGTCTTCATCGCGGCGGCCTTCGCCTACACTGGCTTCGACGCGGCCACGCTGGAGCGTGTGCTCGACGAGCGGGAGCCGACCGCATTCCAGTTCGACGAGCGCCGACTGCACTGGCGAACGCGCGAGGTGACGCGGGAGCAGCTCGAGGGCGCGCGATCGACCCTCGCCTTTGCCTTCGGTTCCTGCTCCTTCCGCGAGCCGATCGACGACCTGTGCCAGCTCGGGCTGCTGTGACCTCCGGGCTCGACGCGTCCCATGCGGCGGGTCTCTCGTCATGGGTGGAGAGCGCCAACTCGAGCGACTCGGATTTTCCGATCCAGAACCTGCCGCTCGGCGTCGCCAGCATTGCGAGCGGACCGCCTCGACCCGTGGTCGCGATCGGCGATCAGATGCTCGACCTGGGTCGGGCCGCTGAGGCAGGGCTGCTCGATCACGACAGCGCGCTCCTCATCGATGAGTCGCTGCGGCACGCCGTGCTCAATCCACTGATGGCGGCGGGACGACCGGCTCTCGCTGCACTGCGCGCCTCGCTGAGCCGGATGCTCCAGGCCGGCACCGATGAAGGTCGACGCGCTCGCGAGCAGGCGGGGGCGCTCCTGTCGCCGATCGCGGCCGCCGCGATGCGGGTGCCGGCGCAGGTGGGTGACTTCACGGACTTCTACGCCTCCATCAATCACGCGTCGAACGTCGGGAGCATGTTCCGCCCCGACAACGCGTTGCTGCCGAACTACAAGTGGGTGCCGATCGGCTATCATGGGCGCGCGTCGTCGATCGTGGCGAGCGGCACTCCTGTGCGCCGACCGCAGGGGCAGACGCGCGACGACGCGAGCATGCCCCCGACGTTCGGGCCGACGCGCCGACTCGACTACGAGCTCGAAGTCGGTGTCTATATCGGCGCCGGCAACGCGCTGGGGACCAGCATTCCGATCGCCGCTGCCGAGTCGCATGTGGCTGGACTTTGTCTCGTGAACGATTGGTCCGCGCGCGACGTGCAGAGCTGGGAATACCAGCCATTGGGGCCGTTTCTGGCCAAGAACTTCGCGACGACCGTTTCGCCGTGGGTCGTCACCCTCGATGCGCTCGCCCCCTTCCGCGCTCCGGCCTTCCACCGTGCGACCGACGATCCGCGCCCGCTGGCCTACCTGTCGGACGAGGGCAACGAGCGCGAGGGCGGAGTGGAGATCACGCTCGAGGTGACCCTGTCGTCGTCGCGTATGCGCGAGGAGGGTCGCGCGCCGATGCGGGTGAGCCGCGGCAGCTTCACGTCGATGTACTGGACGATCGCGCAGCTCGTGACGCACCACGCGAGCAATGGCTGCGATCTCAGGGCCGGCGACCTGCTGGCCAGCGGTACGGTGAGCGGAGCCGAGCAGGAGTCGCGGGGCTGCCTGCTGGAGCGCACCTGGCGAGGTACCGAACCGCTCGACCTACCGACCGGCGAGCAGCGCCGGTTTCTCGAAGACGGCGACGAGGTGGTGCTACGGGCATGGTGCGAGCGGCCTGGTTTCCGGCGTATCGGCTTCGGGGAGTGTCGGGGGGTGGTGATTCCCAGTCGTTAGCCGCCCACGTCGAACCGCGGTCGCGACGATCCAACGCCGACGGGTCGAGCGCCGTGGCGCCTCACCGCCTCGCCCGCGGTGCTGGCGGCGAGGTCGGAGCCGCGGTCGGCGCCGGGGACTGGATTGGCCCGTCGAACTCCGGCATCACGCCGGCCGGGAACGGCACGGGCTCCTTCGTCCGGCCTTTCACCCTGAGCATCTGCCCGATCTTGATCCGGTCGCCCACGATCCCGTTCAGCGCGCGGATCTGATCCGGAGTGGTGTTGAACATCCGGGCCACCGATGCCAGGGCCTCGCCACGCCGGACGGTATGGAACCACTCCCGCATCTCCATGCCGCGCGTAGCGACGCTGTCCCGGGCACGGGCTCTCCGCACTTCTCGGCGCTGGTATCCCACCACCCGCATCGCGTGATACTTGGCGTCGAGCAGGCGCCGGAGCGTCGTGACGTCCTCGGACGCCGACGACGGAATGCCCAGGGTGAGACGGCTCTCCCCGGGAGCGGTGATACGCAGGGCGGGGAAGATGTGGAGGAGGGTGCGGGTCGGCATCATGTCCACCAGGGTGTCGACCGGCCATTCGCGCTGGTCGAAGGTGGGCGGCGCATCGGCAGGACTTAGGGGATCCCGAGGTTGCAGGCCGATGTAGAGCAGGCGCCCTCCGATCGGGCGCGCCGAATCGCCCGGGGCCTCGGTGAGCACGAGGATACCGCGAGTGGCGCGGAAGTAGTCGATCACCGGACGTTGCCAGACGTTCGCCACGGAGTGCAGGCGCTCGTTGGGGCGAAGAACGGACAGACGAAGCTGTCGCACGGCGTAGAGCGTCGCGTCGCGCGAGTCGGAGCGCACGGAGTGATAGCCGATCTGCGCCAAGGTGACGAGAAACGCCAACCCGACCACCCAACCGAAGTACTTGAGCCAGATCGGGTAGTGCCCGCGACGCTTGCGCCGCCGGTTTCGACGTGGCATGGCGTCCCAGTTCGGCAAGTCGGCCGGATCGCCGCTCCAGACACCTTCGGCAGGAATCGCTGGGGGAGGTACTTCAGTCACGAGCGTGCTGGTTCGAGAGGCGGAGGGCCGCGCATGGAAATCGGCCAAAAGGGAGGAACGATGCCGTCATTAACCGTCCAGACGAGTACTTGATGTAACAAATGTTGCGGTTGGGCTTGCCTGATGCGTCCGATCGACGTTACCGTGTGTGCTGGATCACCGGCGCGCTCAGTTCCCCAGTGCGCCTGCCTCGGCCAGATGTCCTGCCCGACCGGAGGCTGTTATTCGTTTCACTTCACTCGCCCGCCCACTCGTCGTCCTTACCGCGACCGTCGCCACCGTCGTGTTCACGGCGAATCAGGTCCGACCAGTATTCCTCGGCCAGGCGCCTATCGCCGGCCGTGTGCTCGCCGCCGCGTATCTGGACTCGTCGACGGTGCACGCTCCCTGGCTCAGTCTTCCCGAGCCGTTGGCGATGCGCCACCCGCAGTTCGAGCGCGACGTCGCCGCCTTCGCGGCCGATCTTCGCGGCACCGGCAACATCGAGAGCCTTCGCGCTGACTCGGTGGCCCGGGTCGCCGTGCGGGAAGCATACCACCGGCGCATCCCCCCGGCGCTCGTATTGGGCGTCATGCTCACCGAAAACGACCGATTCAAGCGGAGTGCGCGGTCGAAGGTGGGTGCGCTCGGGCTGATGCAGATCATGCCTCGCCTCTGGACCCCGAATCTGGGACCGATCCTCGGCCGCAACCTTCGGGACGACGAGACGAACCTGCGGTACGGTGTCTATATCCTCAAGCACTTCGCCAAGCGTACCTCGGACACGCTCGATGCCGGAGACGTCCTTCGCACGGCGCTGCTGAGCTACAACGGCTGCGTTCGGGGCACCAACACACCCGACTGCCGCGCGTACCCGGAGAAGGTGCGCCGTCATGTGGAGCAGGACGGGCGCAGCGTGTGCTCGGGCCGGCCCTTCGACCAGTGCGTCGCCCTGCCGCTCTGGGCCGCATTGCGCGACACGAATCCGGCCCGCATGCCGGCGGCGACGGCGGTCGCGGGCATGGTGAGGCCGGCGGCCACCGACCGGGCCAAGGAGATTCCTCGGATTGCGCAGCGGGCGCGCTCGCATGACGCTCGCATGGGCCACTACCTCCTCGGCATCGTGAGTCGGCGCGCCGACTGACGGACCCCGATGCTGGCTGGCGGGTGAACTGAGGGGGGTGCG
>JBBQYZ010000179.1:0-6423 GCA_038208205.1 Gemmatimonadales bacterium
AACCCGCGCTCTCGGCACGGCTCGGCCTGGCGCGCATGGGGCTTTTGCGCCCCCTGACGCGGGGGGGCCTGCGGGTGGCGCCGATCTGTTCGCGGGCATGCGTGGGGGGGGGCTTTGGGCCCCCCCCGCTCGCGTTCGAACCATCTGCGGCGCAACGGCGCAAGATCTGGCCGACGCCGATGCGCGGTGTCACTTTTCTGCTGCCGGACGTCCGTGACGTGCCAATCCCTCGTCGACCCGTCGCCCGCTTCTCGAAGTCCTCCATGATCCAATTGAAGAACGTCCACAAGGCCTTTGGGCCGAAGCGTGTGCTCGACGGCTTCACCCTCGATGTCCCCGAAGGGGAAACGATGGTGATCATCGGCTACTCGGGGACCGGCAAGTCCGTAGCGATCAAGCACATCGTCGGCCTCCTCGAGCCCGATGAGGGCGAGGTGTGGGTCGACGGAGTCAACGTTCCTGAGCTCTCCAGGCGCGAGCTGTACGCGCTCCGTTCGCGCATCGGCTATGTCTTTCAGTTCGCCGCGCTCTTCGACTCGTACTCGATCGGCGAGAACGTGGCCATGGGACTGCGCAAGCAGGGTGAGCTCACCGACCGCGAGATCATGCAGCGTGTCGACGAGGCGCTCGACCTCGTCGATCTGCCGAACGTGCGCGAACGCTTTCCGGCCGAGCTGTCGGGCGGAATGCGCAAGCGCGTCGGCATCGCGCGGGCCATCGCGCTGCGTCCCAAATACATCCTCTACGACGAACCGACGACAGGCCTGGACCCGGTCACGAGCGCGGTGATCGACCAGCTGATGGTGCGCATGAGAGAGAAGCTCAGCGTGACGGGCGTCGTCATCACACACGACATGCGAAGCGCGTACACGGTCGGTACGCGCATCGCGATGCTCTACCAGGGGCGCGTGCGCTGGGAGGGAACGATCGATGCCATCCAGCGCTCGACGGACCCGGTGGTACGACAGTTCATCGAAGGACGGCCGACCGCCGATGAGGAGGGCGTGCCCGGCACACTCTCTTCGTCGGCGGGCGTCTGAGGGATCAGTCGTCGATGACGCGCGCGCGCGCCCAGCAGGAGACCTCCGCCGGCGGCGTCGTTTACCGCATGGAGGGTGGCAGCCCGCTGTTCCTGCTCATCCGGGACAGCTATTCGAACTGGGGATTTCCCAAGGGTCATCTGGAACCAGGAGAGCAGCCGGAACAGGCCGCACTCCGCGAGGTGAGGGAGGAAACGGGCCTGCACGAGCTAGCGGTGCGCGGCACGATCGACACGATCGAGTGGTACTTCCGCTTCCGCGGGCGGCTGATCCACAAAGTCTGTCACTTCTTCTTGATGGAGACTGCGCAGGCGGACACCGACCCGCAGCGTGCCGAGGGAATCACGGCATGCCAGTGGGTCCCCTTCGCCGCTGCCTCGCAAGCGGTGTCATACGCGAATGCCCGCCAAGTGCTCAGGCGTGCCGAGGCAATGGTCACCGCGGGGTCGGCCGACGCAACGGCAACGGAAGAACGTTGATGCCCGCTGCCCTGTCTGCCGGACGACTCGTTCGCTCGGCGGCGCCCCCGCCGCTGGTAGTCGCGTACACGACACGGGAGCGTGCTCGGAGACTCATGCGTGCAGCCTTTCCTCGGCGTCGAGTGCGATTGATCCTCGCCAAGACGCCTGACGAGTTCGAGGCCCTGTTCCGGTCGGCACTCGTGGACGCTGCGGTGGTGGATGTGTCAGGCGCCACCGAAGAGACCTGGCGCGCTGCGGGACTTGCGCGCGAATTCCCGAGCGTGCCTTTTCTCGCACTCTCGGCCCTACGAGCCTCCGAAGCGCCATCGCTGGCACAATGTGCCCGGCTCGAGTTCATCGACGTAGTCGTCGAATCGGTGGACGAGGCAGTGTTTCGGGAGCTGGTGCTTCACCACGGCTTCTCGGCGCGATTTGCTGCGGCGCTGGACGAGCCGCCGGCATCGTTGGCGCTCGATTCATCGCTCCAGCGTGCCGCCTGGCACCACATCGTGGCGTGGGCGGGACGGCCGGTCCGGACGCAGCTGCTGGCCGACGCACTTCACGTCACCCGGGAGCACCTGAGCCGAACCTTCGCCGCCTCGGGCGCACCGAACCTGAAGCGCGTGATCGATCTCGTTCGACTGGTCGCCGCCGCCGAGCTGGCGAAGAACCCCGGCTACGACGTGCGCGATGTGGCGGCCGTGCTCGGGTTTGCGAGTTCGTCACACCTCTCGAGCACCTCGCAGCGAATCGTAGGAACCAAGCCCGCTTCACTCGCGCGGTTGCGCGCCGTCGATCTGTTCGAACGGTTCACGAAGGGGCACGGTCGGAGCCGGGGGTGACCTCCCGCTCGACGCGTCCTCGTGTGCGATCGGCGCTCTCCGCGATCTGACGGTCGAGAAAGACGACGTAGCCCGCAAGCAGACGCGCGACCTGTGCGGAGCGCGCCGTGAGCTCGGTGAAGGAGCCGGCGGCCAAGAGGTCGGCATGTCGAGCCACCGCGAGCTCTGTTTCAAGGCGGAGGAGGGCGCGCTTGCCGGCGATGTACGATTCGCGCTGCTCAGGGGCAGTGGGCCGGGCATAGCCATCCGCGATGTGCGTCCCGATGCTCAAGGCTGTCGTCATCAGGGCGTCGGAGACGGTGCGCGTCTCTCGGCGCATGCCCTGACGGGCGGCGCGCACCACGTCGCCGCCAAGGGCGACCGCTTCCTGCCACAACCGCAGCTCCCGCACGCCGGACGACATGCAATACAGGGTAGACTGGTGGGAGCGGCGTGACCGTATCCAACGGCCGCCGGGATCATCTCCTCACCCTCCGGAGCTTGGTGACGCCCTAGTTGCTTCTCCATTCGGCTTGTGATAATTTTCACAAGCTGGACCTTCCTTCCCTTCCGTCGATCCTTTCCGACCATCGTATGGCAACCGAAACCACGCTCCGCCCCGGCGAGATCAAGGACATTCTCCTCAAGGAGATCGAGGCCGCCGACCTCCACGAGCTCGACGTCGAGGAAGTCGGCTCGATCCTCGAGGTGAAGGACGGGATCGCGCGCATCTACGGCCTGGGCAAGGCGATGGCGGGTGAGATGCTGGAAGTGCACTCGAGCGAGACCGGCGCGACGATCACGGCGCTGGCGTTGAACCTCGAGGAGGACAACATCGGAGCGGTCGTCCTCGGTGACTACCTCCAGCTCAAGGAGAGCGACGAGGTGCGCCGCACCGGACGTGTGCTCGAAGTGCCGGTCGGACCAGCCCTCATCGGCCGCGTCGTGGACGCGCTCGGGCGCCCGATCGACGGCGCGGGCGACATCGCGGCGACGACCACGCGCAAGGTGGAGAGCGAAGCGCCGGGCATCATCGTTCGCGAGCCGGTCAAGCAGCCACTGCAGACGGGCATCAAGTCGATCGACGCGATGATCCCAATCGGCCGCGGCCAACGCGAACTGATCATCGGTGACCGCGGCACCGGCAAGACAGCGATCGCGATCGACACGATCATCAACCAGAAGGGGCAGGGCGTCGTCTGCGTCTACGTCGCAATTGGTCAGAAGGCATCCACGGTCGCATCGGTCGTCGCGCGCCTCAAGGCGGCGGGTGCGATGGAGTACACGATCGTCGTCGTCGCCTCGGCGTCCGATCCGGCGCCGATGCAGTACATCGCCCCCTACTCGGGATGCGCGATGGCCGAGTACTTCATGTACAACGAGGGCCAGGCGACGCTGTGCGTGTACGACGACCTGTCCAAGCAGGCCGCCGCGTATCGCCAGCTCTCACTCGTGCTGCGCCGCCCGCCGGGCCGCGAGGCGTTCCCGGGCGATGTGTTCTACCTGCACTCGCGCCTGCTCGAGCGCGCGGCCAAGCTGTCGTCCGACCCCTCCGTCGTGGACGGGGTGAACATCCTCAAGCCGGGCGGCTCCCTGACCGCGCTCCCGATCATCGAGACGCAGGCGGGCGACGTGTCGGCCTACATCCCGACGAACGTCATCTCGATCACCGATGGGCAGATCTTCCTCGAGGCCGACCTGTTCTACGCCGGCGTTCGGCCGGCGGTCAACGTCGGCATCTCCGTGAGCCGTGTAGGTGGCTCGGCGCAGATCAAGGCCATGCGATCGGTGGCCGGCCGCCTTCGTCTCGACCTGGCGCAGTACCGCGAGCTGGAGGCGTTCAGTTCCTTCGCGTCGGATCTCGACGCGTCGACCAAGCGACAGCTCGAGCGCGGCGCGCGTACCGTCGAGATCCTCAAGCAGGGCCAGTACGAGCCGATGCCAGTTGAACAGCAGGCGATGATTCTCTACGCCACCAGCAACGGCTATATCGACGACGTGGCCGTGCCGCAGCTGCGGGCGTGGGAGAAGGGATTTCACGAGTTCATGGCTGCGCAGTTCCCGCAGGTGGGCGAGCGGATCCGCGCCGAGAAGGCCATCTCCAAGGAGACAGAGGCGGACTTGAAGCGCGGCATCGAGGAGTACAAGAAGGCTGGCGTCTCGTCGGCGCCTGCCGCCACCGCCGCCAGCCGCTGACGTGCATTCGGAGCGTGGTGTGAGGAGCGTGGGCAATGGCTAAGGGCCGCGAGCTGAAAGGCCGCATCAAGTCTGTCGAGAACACGCGCAAGATCACGCGCACGATGGAGATGGTGGCAACGTCGAAGATGAAGCGGGCACAGGACCGCGTCGTTGCGGCGCGCCCGTACGCCATGGCGCTCACCGACGTGATCTCGAGCCTGTACTCGCCCGATCTCGCCGAGCGGTTCCCGCTCCTGCGACAGCCGGCCTCACCGACCCGCATCGCGCTGATCGTGCTGACGAGCAATCGCGGTCTCGCGGGCGGGTTCAACGCGAACCTGATTCGCGAAGCCCGCGCCCGCCTCGCCGAGTTGGAGCGCGGAGGAACCCGTGTCGACGTTCACGTCGTCGGCAAGAAGGGGTTGGGCTACTTTCGCTACGTTGGGCGTGAGGTCGTCTCACAGCGGGTCGACATCCCCGACCGGCCGACGACGGAAAACGCCGCCGAACTGGTGGACACTCTCATGACCGAGTACGTCGCCGGCTCGCTCGACGGAGTCTACGTCACCTACGCGAAGTTCAACTCGGCGCTCAGCACGCCTCCGACCACCGAGCGCGTGCTGCCCGTCACTCCGCCGACGGTCGCCAAGGAGGGGAAGCAGCACGATTACCTCCTTTTCCCCAATGCCGAGGCGATCCTTACGGAGCTTCTCCCCTCGTACGTGCGCAACAGCGTCTACCGTGCGTTGGTGGAGACCGCGGCCGGCGAGCAGTCGGCCCGCCGCACCGCCATGAAGAACGCGACCGACAACGCCGGGGACATCCTCAACGTGCTCCGTCGTACCTACAACCGCGCCCGTCAGGCGCAGATCACGCAGGAGATCGCCGAGATCGTCGGCGGTGCTTCCGCCCTCCAGGGTTAGCCATGGCTACTGCAATAGCGTCCTCGCACGTCGGCAAGGTCGTCCAGGTCATCGGTCCTGTGCTCGATGTCGAGTTCGAGTCCGGTCACCTGCCAGAGCTCTACAACGCACTCGAGATCCACGCGACGACCGACTCCGGTCAGGTCATCCGCGTGACCGTGGAGGTGCAGCAGCACATCGGCCGCAACCAGGTGCGCGCCGTCGCCATGTCGTCCACCGACGCGGTGGTTCGCGGCATGGAAGTCATCGACACGGGCTCGGCGATCACGGTGCCGGTCGGCAACACGGCGCTCGGTCGCATTCTCAACGTGCTCGGGGAGCCGGTGGACAACGGCGCACCGATCCCGAAGGACGCACTGCGCTGGCCGATCCATCGCAAGCGCCCCGACTTCGTGAACCTCGAGCCCAAGACCGAGGTGTTCGAGACGGGCATCAAGGTCATCGACCTGATCGCTCCGTTCGTGAAGGGCGGCAAGATCGGACTGTTCGGCGGCGCAGGCGTCGGCAAGACCGTCGTCATCATGGAATTGATCGCCAACGTGCAGAAGGGGCATGGCGGAAAGTCCGTTTTCTGCGGCGTAGGCGAGCGGACGCGCGAAGGGAACGACCTCTACCTCGAGATGCAGGAGTCTGGCGTGCTCGCCTCGACGGCGTTGATCTACGGCCAGATGAACGAGCCGCCTGGAGCGCGCCTTCGCGTGGGGCTGTCGGGGCTGACCGTCGCGGAGTACTTCCGCGACGAGGAGAATGCCGACGTGCTGGTGTTCATCGACAACATCTTCCGATTCACGCAGGCGGGATCGGAGGTGTCGGCGCTACTCGGTCGCATGCCGAGCGCGGTAGGCTACCAGCCGACGCTGGCGACGGAGATGGGCGATCTGCAGGAGCGGATCACGTCCACCAAGAACGGCTCGATCACGTCGGTGCAGGCGATCTACGTCCCGGCCGACGACATCACGGATCCGGCGCCGGCGACGGCGTTCGCGCACCTGGACGCGAC
>JBBQYZ010000180.1:0-6415 GCA_038208205.1 Gemmatimonadales bacterium
AGGACCTGATGAATCGATCCACCCCTGGCATCCACCACGTCACCGTCATCGCTGGCGACGCGCAGCAGAACGTCGACTTCTACGTTGGCGTGCTCGGACTGCGGCTGGTGAAGAAGACCGTCAACTTCGATGATCCTGCGACGTACCACCTGTACTACGGTGACGAGGCAGGATCGCCGGGGAGCATCCTGACCTTCTTTCCCTGGCCCGGCGCACGGCGCGGGCGCGCCGGAGTGGGGCAGGTCGCCGTCATCTCGCTCGCGATCGCGCCGCACTCGATCGGGTACTGGTTGGAGCGGTTCGTCGTGCACGGAGTGGCGCACGAGGCACCGACCCGACGCTTCGACGAGATGACGGTCGCCTTCCGCGATCGCGACGGGCTACAGCTCGAGCTCGTCGCTTCTCCGAGGGCGCACGAGCGTGGTGCCTGGGCCGGCGGGCCGATCCCCGCGGAGCATGCGATACACGGCGTGCACTCGGTGACGGTGTGGGAGCGTACCCTGGACGCGACGGCGGCCACGCTGTCGGGCGTGTTCGGGGCGTCGGCCACCGCGAGCGAGGGCACGACGACGAGGTTCGCGACCGGCGATCGCGGTCCGGGAACGATCGTCGATGTTCGGGTGGTCGGCGGGTTCCTCCCCCCGATCGAAGGGATCGGGACCGTGCATCATGTCGCCTATCGCGCCGAAGACGACGACGTCGAGCTGGAGATGCGCGGCCGGGCCGATGCGCTCGCGCTGCGCGCGACACCGGTCATCGACCGGCAGTATTTCCACTCGGTATACTTTCGCGAGCCGGGCGGCGTGCTGTTCGAGATCGCCACCGATCGCCCCGGGTTCACCGTCGACGAGCCGGCGGAGCGGCTCGGCGAGGTGCTCGCGCTGCCACCCAGATACGAGTCGCGGCGCGCCGAGATCGAGGCGCGATTGCCATTGCTGCATCTGGCGTCGAGCGAGGCACCTACACTGACGATCATCTCGTGAGCGCGCTCGACCTGCACCGGCACCGGTGGGAGCCGGCGACCTCGCCTGGTCTGCCCACCCTGCTCCTGCTGCACGGCACCGGCGGCGATGAGCACGACCTCGTGCCGTTGGCTCAGCTACTCCTGCCAGGGGCGGCCCTGCTGAGCGTGCGGGGCAACGTGCTGGAGCAGGGCGCGTCACGCTTCTTCCGCCGTCTGGCAGAGGGAGTGTTCGACCTGGACGATCTTCGCCAGCGCACCGAGGAGCTCGCGGAGTTCATCGCGGCGGCCACGGCACGATATGGCGTGGCGGCCTATTCCCTCCACGCCGTGGGCTTCTCCAACGGGGCGAACGTGGCGGCGAGCCTGATGTTGTCCCGACCCGGCGTGCTCACGGGGGGCGTGCTACTGCGCGCCATGGTTCCCTTCGAGCGCGACCCGGCGCCGGAACTGACTGGCTGCGCCGTGCTCCTGAGCGAGGGCAGGCTCGACCCGATCATCGCGCCCTCGGAGGGCCAGCGGCTCGCCGGGTTGCTGCGGGCGGCAGGGGCTGACGTCGAGCTCGTGTGGCAGGAGGGCGGGCACACCCTGACCAATGGCGACGTCACCGCCGCTCAGCGGTGGCTGACGGCTCGCGCGAGGGCGGGAACCGCCGGCTGACGCGTTGTATTACTCATCGGGTCATTTAATTTACTGACCGGTCAGTAAGATAAAAGGAACGCCATCACCCGGCTGCACACTGTGCATCGACCTGTGTCCGACTTCGCCACCGAGCCACGCTGGCGCCGACTCCCCGAGGAGCGACCAAAGCAGATTCTCGAGGCCGCCCTCGCGGTCTTCGCGGAGCGCGGGCTCTCGGCGGCCCGTCTCGAGGACATCGCCAGGCGCGCCGGACTCTCGAAGGGCACCATCTATCTCTACTTCCCCAACAAGGAAGAGCTCTTCCGAGAGGTGGTGCGCAACAATGTCGTCGCCTTCATCGAGCGAGGCGAGGCGTTCTTCGACGAGCACCCCGATCCGGCCAGAGCGCTCGACGAGTGGACCGCGGGCTTTTGGGCGTGGCTGCGGTCGCCCGTCTTTCCAGTCATGCACCGGCTCGTGAACTCGGAGCTGCACAGCTTTCCCGACCTCGGCGCCTTCTACGCCAGGGAAGTGATCGAGCGCTCGCAGCGCCTCGTCTCCGAGATGCTGAAGCGCGGCATGAGCGAGGGCCGGTACCGGCACATGGATCCGCTCGTGGCGGCGCGCATGCTCAGCTCCCTCTTCGTCACGCATGCGACCTGGTATCACCAGCGAAGCTCGTTCAAGTCGATCGCGAACACGCCGGACGACGTCCTCCTCGACCAGATCCGCGAGTTCTTCTTTCACGCCATGCGTCCCGCCACAGCGGACGCGCCACCGCACGCCAGCTCATGAACCGCACGCTCCTCCCGCGCACCGTCTCCCTCGGCTTCACGCTCGCCCTGCTCGTCGCCTTGATCGCTTTCCTGGCCCGCGCCGCCGGCGCGCAGAGTGCGACGTCCGACAGCACGATCCACCTGACCCTCGGCGACGCCGTACGACTCGCCGCCCGCCAGAACGCCGCGGTGGAGAGTGCCCGCTACCGCGTGGGACAGGCGCTGGCGCGCGTCACGCAGCGCCGCGCCGATCTGCTCCCCAACGTCTCGGCGAACGTCACCGAACGGAGCGGAACGGTGAACAGCGCCGCCGCGTTCCCGATCGATTTCCCCAGCCCGGACATCAGCCCGAGCGGCACCGTGCTCGGCCCGCTTAACGTGTTCGATGCCCGCGCCCGTGTATCGCAGTCGCTGTTCGATCCGGCAGCGCGCACCCGCGTGCAGGGCGCGCGTACGAGCGTGGAAGCCGCCGGGGCCGATGTGGGCAACGTGGCGGAGCAGGCAGCCGCCGGCGCGGCGAACGCGTACCTCGGCGTACTGCGTGCCGACGCACAGTATCGCGCTCGGCTCCAGGATTCGACGCTCGCCGGCGAGCTGCTCCAGATCGCCCGTGCCCAGCTTTCCGCCGGGACGGGGGTGGGCCTCGACGTCACGCGGGCCCGCTCGCAGCTCACCGGCGCGCGCGCCGCCCTGATCGTGGCGCGGAACGAGCGCGATCGCACCCGCATCGACCTGGCGCGCGCCCTCGGCCTCCCGCTGGTGACCATCGTGCTCTCCGACACCCTGAGCGCGTTGTCCTCCGGAGCGCCGTCCGAGTCGGCGGCACTCGACGCCGCGCTGCGCGGACGAAAGGATCTGCAGTCGCTCGAGCTGCAGGCCCTCGCGGCGCGGCAGCAAGCCTCGTCGATCCGGCGTGAGCGACTGCCCAGCGTCGGGGTGTCGGGCGACGCAGGTCTGAGCCAGCGCAATGGCCGCTCGCTCCTGCCGACGTACGATCTCGCCATCGGCCTCTCGCTGCCGATCTTCGATGGCTTCCGCCGCGAAGGTCGCGTTGAGGAGCAGGAGCTCGTGGCGCGTGATCTCGACGCACGTGCGCGCGACCTGCGCACGCAGGTCGAAGCGGACATCCGTACGGCGGTGCTCAACCTCGCCTCCTCGGCCGAGGCGGTCGCGGCGGCGCGCGAGCGGCTGACACTGGCCGAGCAGGAGGTGTCGCAGGCCCGCGAGCGCTTTCAGGCGGGAGTCGCGGGCAACGCCGACGTGATCACCGCCGCGATCACGCTCAACACGGCGCGCACCGGCCTCGTCGACGCACTGACCTCGTACCAGGCTTCCCGCGTCGCTCTCGCGCGGGCCCAGGGCGTCGTCAGCACACTCACCTGAGCAACGCCGGCACGACGCGCCAACCACGAACGCACGACGAGCGCACGACACCGTTTCCCTCTCGCACGATCGCATCGACCATGGCTACCGCAACCCAACCGCAGACCGGCGCGCCCCGAGCGACCGCCGCCACTCCTCCCGCCGCACCCGGCAAGCGCCGGATCATTGTCCTCGCTGTCGTCGCCATCGGGCTACTCCTCGGCATCGGCTGGGGCGTCAAGAAGTGGCTGTATGGGCGTGGTCACCAGAGCACCGACAACGCGCAGGTGGATGGCCACCTGGTGCCCGTGCTCGCGAAGGTCAGCGGATACGTCACCTCGGTGAACGCGGCGGAGAACGACCACGTCCGCGCCGACTCCACGCTCGTCCGGATCGACGAGCGCGAGTTCGCGGTGCGACTCGCGCAGGCCGACGCCGATCTCGCCGCAGCGCGGGCGTCAGCGGGAGGCCGGGGCGTGGAGGGACAGGCCCAGGCGCAGGTCCAGTCGGCCACCGGACAGGAAGCGGCGTTGACTGCCAACGTCGCCGCCGCGCGCGCCAACGCGGTACGGGCCGAGGCTGACCTGCGGCGGATGCGACAGCTCGTGGCCACCCAGGTGGTGTCTCGCCAGCAGCTGGACGCAGCCCAGGCCGCGTCCGATGCGGCGCGGGCGCAGCTCTCTGCCGCGCAGAACAACGCTGGCGCCGCAGGGGCCGGCGTCGCAAATGCACAAGCCGGGGTTCGGCTCGCGCAGGCACGCCTCGGTGCGGCGCAGGCCGCGCGCGACAACGCGCAGCTCCAGCTCTCCTACACCCGCGTGACCGCGCCGGTCGGCGGCACGGTGTCGCGTAAGCAGGTGGAGGTCGGCCAGCTCGTGCAGGCGGGCCAGCCGTTGCTCACCGTGGTGTCGGACACCGGCATCTGGGTGACGGCGAACTTCAAGGAGACGCAGCTCAGCAATATCCGCGTCGGGCAGGAAGTCGACATCGAGGTCGACGCGTACGGGGGGGTGGCGGCCAAGGGAAAGGTGGAGAGCGTGAGCGCGGCGACCGGCGCAAAGTTCGCGCTGCTGCCACCGGACAACGCGACGGGCAACTTCACGAAGGTGGTGCAGCGCGTGCCGGTCCGCATCCGGGTGACCGACGGCCTCGGCGCGGGACGTCAGCTTCGGCCGGGGATGTCCGTGGTGGCGCACGTCGTGGTGAAGTAGCGGCACGAGCAGATGAACACGACGATCGCTCGGCGCGGCGGCGCGTTCGAGGAGGTGACCGACCGTTCCGGTCCACCTCCCGGCGCGACCGTCGTGGTCGAGGATCCGTACAGGTACAAGTACCTGATCGCCATCGCCGTGACGCTGGCGGCGATGCTCGAGCTGATCGACACGTCGATCGTGAACGTGGCCATCCCGCACATGATGGGGAACCTGGGCGCCACGCTCGACGAGATCTCGTGGGTGTCGACTGGCTACATCATCGCCAACGTGATCGTGATCCCGCTCTCGAGCTGGCTCTCGGGTTATTTCGGGCGGAAGCGCTATCTGACGGGGTCGATCCTCCTGTTCGTCGCCGCCTCGTTCTTCTGCGGCGCCGCCACCTCGCTCGGCGGGCTGGTGTTCTGGCGCGTGGTGCAGGGTCTGGGCGGGGGCGCGCTGCTGTCCACCGCGCAGTCCACCCTGTTCGAGGCGTTCCCACCGAAGGAAGTGGGAGTGGGACAGGCGATGTTCGGCGTCGGCGTGATGGTGGGCCCGACCATCGGCCCGACCCTGGGCGGCTACATCGTGGACAACTTCGCGTGGCCGTGGATCTTCTACATCAACGTCCCGCTCGGAATCTTCGCGGCATTCATGGTGTGGACGTACGTGCGCGATGCCGAGCACCAGGAGCGCACGTCGACGATCGACGGGACAGGGATCCTGCTGCTCGCCCTGTGCGTCGGATCGCTGCAGTGGATGCTCGAGCGGGGCGAGCGGTTCGACTGGTTCGACTCGCGCTTCGTGACCGTGCTGGCGGTGACCTCGGTGGTGTCGTTCGTGCTGCTGATCTGGCGCGAGCTGACGATCGACGAGCCGGTGATCAACCTGCGGGTGCTCACCAACCGGCAGCTCGCATCCGGCGTGACGATCGCCGCGTTCCTCGGCTTCGCGCTCTACGGCAGCGTGTTCGTGCTGCCGGTGTTCCTGCAGGGCCTCCACGGGTGGACGGCCAACCAGACGGGGATGGTGATCCTGCCGGGCGCGATCGCGTCGGCGGTGACGATGGCCGTGATCGGTCGAAATGCCGCGCGTCTCGATGCCCGTGTCACGGTCCCGATCGGCGCATCGATGTTCTGTCTGAGCATGTACAAGCTGTCGCTGCTCTCGTTCGACGCGGGGGCGCACGACCTGTTCTGGCCGCTGATCATTCGCGGCGTGGGACTTGGCCTGATCTTCGTGCCGCTGACGGGTGCGACGATGGCCGAGCTCAGGTCGAGCGAGCTATCGCAGGGGACGGGGATGTTCAACCTGACGCGCCAGCTGGGCGGCTCGCTCGGCATCGCGATCAGCGCGACCCTGCTCTCACGGTTCACGGCGCAGTCCCGGGCCCTGCTGGCGGAGCACATCGTGATCGGCGACCCGACGACGCTCGCCCGGCTCGATGGGATCACCCGGATGCTGATCGCCAAGGGGATGAACGCGATCACGGCGAAACAGCAGGC
>JBBQYZ010000181.1:0-6348 GCA_038208205.1 Gemmatimonadales bacterium
GAGGCCCTCGAGCGCACGCGCGGCAACCGGACGCGCGCCGCCAAGCTGCTCGACCTCTCGCATCGCGCACTGCTCTACAAGATCCGCGAGTACGAGCTCGGCGACTGACCCGAGCGGCAGCGCAGGGAAGAGTGCCGACACGCAGGCGTTCGGTGCGGCTGGTCGAGCGAGGCGGGCGAAACTCTCGGCATGAACGCGACCGAGGCACGCAGTCCGACCCGCCGCACGGGATTCACCATCGTCGAGGTGCTCGTGTCCCTCGTGATCGTGACGGTCGGGCTGCTGGGCATGGCCGGCGCCTCGGCGCTCTCCGTACGTTCGGCCCGCGAGGCCGCGCGCGAGTCGGCCGCGCTGGCGAGGGCCGCCCACCGCCTGGCGCTGCTGCGCTCCGCCGGCTGCGCCGGGCCGGCTGTCGGCTCGGTCGACGATCGGCCCACGGGAATGCTCGAATCGTGGAGCGTCGGGAGCGCGGGTGCCGGCTTCGCGCCGATCGCCGTCCGGGTCGAGTGGGGCGTCACGGTCTCCCGTCGCCGGGCCGCGCGCCAGCTGAACCTTCTGGGCGCCGTCCAGTGCTGATACGCCGCGGCGCCACGCTGGCCGAGCTGCTCGTGGCCTTGGTGCTCGCGACCACCGTGCTGGGGGTCGCGACGCGGAGCGTCCTCACCCAACAGCGCGGCGCTGCTGGTCTCGGGGCGTCGTCGGCCGACGATGCGCAGCGGCGCGCGGCGCGCGGAGCCTTTGCCGCGGACGTCGCGTCCGCCAGCGCCGATGACGTCTTCCCTTCGGCGTCGAGTGACAGCACGCTCCAGCTTCGCGGCCTCGTGGCGAGCGGACTGGCGTGCGACGATGCCGTCGGCTCGGTCACGATCGCCCCGCCCGACATCGGCGTGATCGCCACGGGCGGGGTGCTCTCCATCCCGCGCATCGGTGACAGTCTGTGGTGGCGGTCCGGAGGGGGCGGAGGCTCATGGCGTGCGACACGCGTCGCGGCCGTGTCGGTCGTGCGTGTCGCGTGCGCCGGTTTCGCACCGGACCCCGACGCTGCCTATCGCATCGGACTCGCAGCCGACGACACCGTCGCCGCCGGAGCACCGCTGCGCGTCACTCGGCAGATCCGGTACGCCGTCTACCGGTCGAGCGACGGTACCCGCCAGTTGGGGCTCGCCGAGTGGAGCGAGGCGGCCCACGCGATGGGCGCACCACAGCCTCTGGCTGGGCCGTTCGAACGCGAATCGTCGGGCCGCCGCACCGGGTTTCGCTACTTCGATCGCGACGGACGCGAGCACGACGCGGCCCTCGGCGCCGGCGTGGCCGCCATGGCGCGCGTCAGGCTGACACTCATCGCCGTCGATCAGGCCGGGCGTGCGAGCGGCGGCACCAGCATTCGCCTCGACTCGATCGACGTCGCGCTCGCGCACGGAGCGGGTCCGCGGTGAGTCGCGCACCTGTGCGCGACGCCGACGTCCGCCGCGGCTTCGCGCTGCTCGCCGCCCTCGCGCTGCTCGCGCTCGCGGGTGCGCTGCTGGCCGCGGCCAGCGTCGCGTCGACGTCGCTCGCTCGCGCCACACGCACTGCACGCGCGCTCGCGCGCGCCGACGCCGCCCCGCCGCGCGAGCTGGCGCGGCTGCTGGGCGCGTGGGGCGAGACCGAGCGCGCGCTCCCCGTCAACGCCACGCTGGAGGTCGCACTGCCCTCGCTCATCGACGGCGACGGAGTACCGCTGACGGGAGTGTCGCAGCTGCGCCGACTCGGTGCGCGTCGATGGGCACTCTCGGTGGAGATGCACGTCGGCGATGCGGCAGTGCCCCTCGCCCGTCGTCGCTACACGCTGCTGCTCGAGCGCAACGGCGCGCTCGCGGGGGAGGACGAGGACGCAGATGCGCCGCCGCCCGTGCCGATCGCCGTCTGGGCGATCGTGACCGGACCATAGCGTGCCCTCCGCGCGGGCCGCGCGTCCTTGATGCGTAAGTTTGGTAACGGTGGTCACCGCGCCGGGCGTCACCTGTTACCTACAGCCGGGTCGGTCGTGTGTTCGGTACCAGTGACCGGACAAGGGTCACCCTGCCCGAAATGGACGGAGCTCGCACGCTGCTCCCTCCCACATATCGTCAGCCCCCGCGGTTCCCTCCTGGCTGACGTCCCGCATTGAGAACTTCCCCATGGCCCTGTTCGGTCGTTCGAAAACCACGGTCGGTCTGGACATCGGTTCAGGCCTGATCAAGGTCGCGGTGATCGATCACTCCAAGAAGGAGCCGGAGCTGGTCCGCGTCGCCGTCGTCCCGCTCCTCGCCGACGCCATCGTCGAAGGCGAGGTCATGGACCCAGGGATCGTCTCCGAGGCGATCCAGAGTGCGCTGGCCGCCGCCGAGGTGAAGGGGAAGAAAGTCGTGACCGCCGTCGGCGGCCGCGACGTGATCATCAAGAAGATCCAGATCGAGCGCGTGAAGGAGCAGCAGGCGCGCGAGCTGATGCGCTGGGAAGCCGAGCAGCATGTGCCGTTCGACATGGAGTCGGTGGAGCTGGACTTCCAGATTCTCGACCCCGACGCCGATGGCGTGGAGATGAGCGTGCTGCTCGTCGCCGCCAAGCGCGAGCTGATCGAGTCCAAGATGCGCATGCTCGCCGACGCCGGGCTCGAGTCGGGCCGCGTGGACGTCGACGCGTTCGCGCTGCACAACGCCTTCGAGGTGAACTATCCCGAAGCGATGCGCAGCCTCGTCGCCCTCGTCAACATCGGGCACGAGGTCACGAACATCAACATCCTCGAGGAAGGCGTCCCGATCCTGACCCGCGACATCGCGGTCGGAACGCGGCGCTTCCGCGAGGACCTGCAGCGCGAGAGCGGTCTCTCGGCCGACGCCGCGCAGCAGTTGATCCAGGGCTACGACCGCTCGCCGCACCTCGACGCCGTGCTGGAATCGCGCGGCGAGGAGATCGCGGTCGGGATCGAGCGCGCCGCCGCCTTCCTCGCCTCGAGCAGCCGCACCGGCGGCCAGCTCAAGTCGCTCTACACCTGCGGCGGCGGCTCGCGTATCCCGGGCCTCACCAGCTCCCTCGCCGACCGGCTGCGCCTCACGGTGCAGCAGGCCAACCCCCTCGCCAACCTCCGAATTCGTGACGGCGCGCTAGACAGTCTCGTCACCGATGAGGTCGCACCGCTCCTGATGCTTCCCATCGGGCTGGCGCTGCGCCACGTGGCCTGAGCCGAGACGGACGATGATTGAGATCAACCTCTCCCCGAACACCGGCCGCAAGGCCCGCCGCAGCAGCGGCGGATCCAGCGGACCGAAGATGAACATCGGCGCGTCGCTCGCAAGCATTCGCGAGCGGATCCGCGAGCCCTGGCTGATCGCCGGCGTCGGGATCACCGCCGTCGTCATCGCCGCGGTCGCCGCCCTCTACCTCACCCAGTCGAGCCGCGCCGAGGCAGTGGACGTGGCGCTACAGAAGGCGGTGCGGGACTCGACGCGCTACGGGTCGGTCCTGCGCGAGCACGACGTGGCCGAGGCGAAGCGCGACACCGTGCTTCGCTCGCTCAACCTGATTCGCGCCATCGACGACGACCGGTTCGTCTGGCCGCACGTCATGGACGAGGTCAGCCGCGCGCTGCCGCCCTATACCTGGGTCGTGTCGCTCGGGTTCACCGGCGCGGGGCAGGCGCAGGCGCCGGTCACCACCGTCGCTGCGCCGGACGTCGCCGGAGCGAAGCATACGAAGAAGAAGACGCTGCAGACGGCGATTCCGCGCGATTCGGTGAAGATCCGCATCGTCGGCAACACGGTCGACATCCAGGCGCTCACGCGCTTCATGAAGCAGCTCGAGTCCTCGGCGTTCCTCGAGCAGGTGCAGCTCGCGAAGTCCGAGCGCGCCACCGACAACGGCAAGGAAGTCACCCAGTTCCAGCTCGACATGTTCTACACGCGTCCGGATCCGGCGCTGGTGCGCCGCGTACCCCTGGCCGTCTCGGTGAGGTAGTCCATGGCACTCATGCCAGCCACGAAGCGTGACCAGGTCATGCTGATCGCCATCGTCGTCGCGCTCGGCGTGGCGTACGCGTTCTACACGTACCTCTGGGCGCCCAGGAACGTGGAGCTCGACGCCAGCCAGGCGCACGTCGACTCGCTCGTCGTGATGAACCAGCGCGCCAAGTCGGAGGTCGCGCAGGGCAAGACGCAGGCGCTGAAGGACGAGGCACTGCGCTACTCGGCCGATCTCGACGTCATGCGCCGGCTCGTGCCCACGGGCAACGAGGTGCCCGCGCTGCTCGAGCAGGTGTCGACCGCCGCGCGACGCGTCGGGCTCGACATCGCCGACGTGCAGCCGCTGCCCCTGCTGACCGGCGACCAGTTCGACGCCTACAAGTACCGCCTCAGCGTTCGCGGCTCGTACCACGAGATCGGCGTGCTGCTCGCCAACGTCGGCTCGCTGCAGCGCATCGTTGCCCCGATCAACCTCACGCTGGCCCCGGTCACCCTGGCGGCGAGCGCGCAGAAGCGCGCGCGGACGCAGCCGGTCGAGGCTCGCTTCGAGATCCAGACCTACGTCGCGCGGACGGCGCCCGTCGCGCCGCGCACCGCGAAGCCAGGAGAAAAGCTGTGAGCCGCCTCCGCTGCTTGCTCGCCGCCGCCACGCTGCTCGCCGCCCAGGCCGCAGGCGCGCAGCTGAGCATCCCGAACATCAACGCTCCCAAGCAGGCCGCCCAGCGCGCCGCCGACGCCGAGAACGCCCGGCTGTCCGCGCAGACGGGACAGGCCGTGCCGGTCCGCAGCGGTCCACCGGCCGTCACGACGGCCGCACCGCCGGCGCCGGCTCCCTCCGCCGTCGCGCAGCAGGGCCACGTGCTCGGTGCCGGCGTCGCCAGCGTTGCGTCGGCCAGGCTCGGCGAGCCCGTGACGCGCGAGACCTTCAGCTACGGACCCGAGGGGCGGCGCGATCCATTCTACTCGCTCATCCTCACCGACGACCTCCGGCCGTTGCTCTCCGACCTGCGGCTCGTCGGTGTGCTGTACGACGGCACCGGTCGCCGCAGCGTCGCGATCTTCCGCGACGTGTTGACCAACGCTCAGTACCGCGTCGGCACCGGTAACCCGCTCGGCCGCATGCGCGTCGCACAGATCAAACAGAAGGGCGTGATTTTCACGATCGACGAGTTCGGGCTCAGCCGCCAGGACTCCCTGATGCTGTCGGATACCACAAAGGTGAGGATTAGATGAAGCCAGTCCTGGCGGTGTTCGCGGCCGCGGTCGTTGCGGTGGGGCACGATCCCCACCCGGCATCCGCCCGCCCGGCCGACGGAGCAGTCAGCTCGATCAGTGTGGTCCCCGCGTCTGGCCGCGCCGAGATCGCGGTCGCCGTCGGCGGCCGCGGCGTTCGCGTCAGCCAGTTCACGCTGCGCGGCCCCGATCGCATCGTCCTCGACATCGACGGCGCGACGCTTGCCCTTCCCGCCGCGGCGTACGACAAGGCGGTGCGCGGCGGGATCACCGACGTGCGCTACTCGCAGTTCAGGAAGAACACGGTGCGCGTCGTCGTCTACCTCGACACCGAGCGCCAGTTCAAGGTCTGGCGCACGGCCAGCGTGGTGCACATGCAGGTGACGACGGCGCCCGACGCGCAGTTCGCCGCCTGGCGCGTCGGCGACGGCGCGACGACTCCGAGCTCCTCGATCGCCGCGAACGCCGCCACTCCGGCACCGGCACCGGCGACGCCCGCTCCCATGGTCGCCGCCGCACGGCCCAAGCCGACCCCGACGCCCGCCAAACCGATGGCCGACACGGTGGAGACGCCGATGGCGGTCGCCGCCAAGCCGGCCGCTCAGGAGCAGAGCGCGGCGCAGGCCGCATGGAACGAGCCCGCCGCCGACAACCGTGACGAATCGCGCCGGTCCGCGCGCCAGCTCCGTCCCGTCGTGCAGCAGTCGCAGCAGCGCACCCCGCAGCCGCGCATCACCGTCAACTACCAAGGCAGCGACATCCGCGACGTGCTCGCGGCGTTCGCCGCCTTCTCCGGCCGCACGATCATCCCCAGCTCGGCCGTCCCCATCGTCAAGGTCGACGCCGAGATCCGCGACCAGCCATGGGACGTCGCGCTCGCCGCGATCCTCAGCTCGCAGGGTCTCGCCGCGACCGAGGACGCCAACGGCATCATCATCGTGGATACGCAGGAGCGAATCGCGGCCCGTGCCCAGACCGAGCCGCTCGTCACCCGCATCGTGCGCCTGAACTACCAGCGCGCCACCGCGGTCGGTGAGCAGATCCGCCAGCGCCTGCTGCAGTGCATCCCCTCCGAGCGCGGGGGCGCCGCCGCCGGCGGCGCGCAGCCCACCTCCGCCAACGTGCAGACGAGCGA
>JBBQYZ010000182.1:0-6298 GCA_038208205.1 Gemmatimonadales bacterium
GCGAGATCGTGATGCTCGGCAACGCCGACGGTGAGTGCGACGGGTACGATCTGCTCGGGGCGTTCGTGGGCTCCGAGGGATGCTTCGGCGTCGCGCTCGACGTCACCGTTCGGCTGGTACGCAATCCGCACGCGGTTCGAACGCTGCTCGCCGACTTTTCATCCGTCGAGGGGGCAGCCCGCGCCGTGTCGGCGATCATCGCGGTGGGCATCGTGCCGGCGGCGATGGAGATGATGGACGCCGCCGCCATCCAGGCGGTGGAGGCGTCGATCTATGCTGCCGGCTATCCGACGGACGCCGCGGCGATCCTGCTGATCGAGCTCGATGGCGCCGACGCCGGTATCGACGACGACGCGGCGCGGGTCAGCCGCTACTGCCGGGAGGCAGGCGCGCGCGACGTGCGCTCGGCCACTGATCCGGCAGACCGCGCCAGACTGTGGCAGGGTCGGAAGAAGGCGTTCGGGGCGATGGGTCGTATCGCTCCGCACCTCGTGGTGCAGGACGCCGTGGTCCCGCGGACGAAGCTGCCGGCGGTGCTGGCGGAGATCCACCGCATCGGCGAACAGTATGGCGTCCATGTATGTAACGTGTTTCACGCCGGAGACGGAAACCTCCACCCCAACATCGGCTACGACGCCGACGACCCCGACGAGGCCGCGCGAGTTCACGACGCGATGAACGAGATCATGGCTGCCTGCGTCGCGGCCGGAGGCACGATCACCGGCGAGCATGGTGTCGGGCTCGACAAGCTTCCGTACATGGAGTCGTTGTTCGACGCGCCGACGCTGGCCGCGATGTGCGCGCTGCGAGACGTGTTCGATCCGGATCGCCGGGCCAACCCGGGCAAGGTCGTGCCGGTGCACAGCTGTCGCGAATGGTACGGCGCCGCCGCCACCCGTTCGCGCGGCTCGTGACGGTCCGGTGAGCGGTCCGATCGAGGAGGGAACGGGCGCGGTGGTCGAGCGCGTGCACGCCGCTCGGGCGGTCGGTGCACCTCTTCGCATCGTCGGGGCGGGCACCTGGCTCGACGCAGGCCGTCCCGCTCGCGCGGCGGCCGTGCTCGATCTCGGTGCGCTGGCCGGTGTGACTGACTACGAGCCGGGTGACCTCGTGCTGACGGCGCATGCGGCGACCTCGCTCGCGGAGATCGCCCGAGTGACGCGCGCCGAGGGACAGTGGCTGCCGCTCGACCCGCTCGGCTCGACGCGCGGCACCGTCGGCGCGACAGTCGCCACCGCGTCGTGGGGGCCACTCGCCTCGGCATACGGGGCCCCGCGCGATCAGGTGTTGGGGTGCGAGTTCGTCACCGGAGCCGGCGTGGTGATCCGCGCTGGCGGCCGCGTGGTGAAGAACGTCGCCGGCTTCGACCTGACGCGGCTCGTCACCGGCGCGTGGGGGACGATCGGCGCCATCACGTCGGTCACCGTGCGCCTGCACGCCCTGCCGGAGGTCGACCGTACCCTCGCGATCGACGTCGGCGCGGATGCCGCATGGCGTTGGCTGCGCGCCACCGAGTTCACCCCACTGGCCGCTGAGCTGGTGTCATCCCGCGCCGCGGCGACGCTGGGTATCGGGGATCGCGCCACCCTGTTGCTCCGCCTGGGAGGAAATGAGGCGCTCGTCCGGGCCGCGATCGGCGCGGCCAGCACGCTCGGTGCCGCCCGCGAGGTGGACTCCGCGACGTGGCGGCTGCTCGCCGCAGCGGAGCCCTCCGTCGCCACGGTGGTACGCCTCTCCACCCGTCCGTCGCGCATCGGCGCACTGTGGGAGCGCGCGTCGTCCATCATCGAACGAGTCGGCGGCTACGCGCACGCCACCCTCGGACGGGGGGTGATGCGATGCATCGTCCCGCACGACGCCGAGGACGAGGAGAATGCAAAGCTGCGGGGTATCATCGGTGCGCTGCGCATCGATGCGACCCTGGTGGGGGAGCGGCTCCCCGCTCCGCTCTGGTCGTCGCTGATGCCCGCCACGGCGGCCGACCCGCTCTCCGTCGGCGTGCGCAGCGCCTTCGACCCCCGGCACCTGTTGAACCCCGGCATTCTCGGCGAGCCCACGTGACCCTGCACGCCCCGTCCACCGCCCCCTGCGTCATCCCCGGCACTCCGCTCGCCGACGCGAGCAGCGGCATCGACGCGTGCGTGCACTGCGGATTCTGTCTGCAGGCCTGTCCGACGTATCTCACGCTCGAGGACGAGAACGACAGCCCGCGCGGACGCATCGTGTTGATGCGGGCGATCGTCGAGGGCAGCCTTCCGGTCGACGACCCCGACGTACGCACGCACATCGACCGCTGCCTGGGGTGTCGCGCCTGCGAGACCGCGTGCCCGTCCGGAGTACCGTACGGCCACTTGCTCGAGGCCACGCGCGCGACGTTGACCGACGTGCGCCCGAACCCGCCGATCGCGCGTCTCATCCTCTTCGTGTTCGCGCGCCGCGCGCTCCTGCGCCTGGCGATGCTGGGCGGCCGGGTGGCGCGGGGGATCGGGCTCGCGCGACTGCTGTCGCGGCTGCCCGGCCGGCTCGGCTTCGCGATGGCGATGCTGCAGTCGACCCGTTCCCCGGTGAAGCATCGGCGCTACACGCCCGTTGGCGACGGCTCGCGAGGCACCGTCACGATCCTGACCGGGTGTGTGATGGAGGGGCTGTTCGCCGAGACGAATCGCGCCACCGAGCGCACGCTCGTGGTGAACGGATACAGGCTGCGGGAGACTGAAGGCCAGCGCTGCTGCGGGGCACTGCACGCGCATTCCGGCGACGACGACGCGGCGCGTCGGCTCGCGCGCGCCAACGTGGCAGCGTTCGAGCGGAGCGGCGCGGATTTCATCGCGGTGAACGCCGCCGGGTGCGGCGCGATGATGAAGGAATACGGCCGGCTCCTGGCGGGCGATCCCGAGTGGGGCGCCCGCGCGGCCGCCGTGTCGGCGGCGGTGCGCGACGTGAGCGAGCTGCTCGCGGCGGCGGGCCCGCGTTCTGGCGCGCCGCTCGCGCTGACCGTGACGTATGACGCGCCGTGTCACCTGTTGCACGCCCAGCGCGTGGCCGGTCCGCCACTCGCGGTGCTGGGCGCCATCCCCGGCCTCACGCTGATGCCGCTGGAGGGGAGCGAACACTGCTGCGGCAGCGCCGGGATCTACAACCTGATCGAGCCTGAGGTGAGTGATCGGGTGCTCGCGCCCAAGTTGGCCAACATCGCCGAGACCGGCGCGTCGCTCGTGGCGACCGGGAATCCCGGCTGCCTGATGCAGATCGGCGCCGGACTGCGTCAGGCACGGATCGGGGCGCGGGTGGTGCATCCCGTCGATCTGCTCGATGCATCCTACGCTGCGCGCGGGAGCGACCGAGCAGCAATCCCGTAGCGCTCCCGCTCGCCCCCGGTTTACTTACCGACATGGTAGACGCGCTGCTCCTCGAATGGGAAGGAGTACTCGCCGACACCGGCGACGCGAGACGCGAGACGTTGCTGCGTGCGCTCGCCGATGAGGGCGTGCTCTTCGATTCATCAACGTACGACACCGCGTGCGCGAGTCTCGACGTAGCGGCCGCCTCGCGCACCGCACTCGCGCGGGCCGGCGTGTCGGACGGGGTGTTGGCCGACCTCGTCGCCACGCGGGCCTCGCGCGCGTTTGTCGAACGAGTGGCGCACGGCCTGGTGCTCGCCCCCGGCGCTGCGGCGTTCGTGCGCGCCGCCGCGGCGGGAGCGCGCATCGCCATCGTGACGCGAGCGATGCGCGCCGAGACCGACGCGGTGCTGCGGATGGCCGAGCTCGAGCCGATGATCTCCAGCGTCGTCTGCGCCGACGACGCGCCCGGCCTGCCGCACGTGCCCGTGCTGTTCGACGAGGCACTGGCGCATCTCGGCCGGCGGCGCGCGGTGCGGCGCAACCGCACCGTCGCCATGGTGGACGCTGCGCCGGCGATCCGCGCCGCGCGGTCGGCCGAGCTGCGCATCATCGCGGTCGGGGCGCCGGCGCACGTGGCGATCGAGGCCGACGCGGCGGTGGAGGGAGTGGACGGTCTCACCCTGCCGCAGGTGGCGGCGCTCGCGGGGCTCGCGCCGATGGAGCGCCGCGCATGATCACGCGCCCGCTGCACGCCACCGGGACCACCCTCGGTGACGTCGGGGGCCGCAGCGTCGTGCTGGCGTACGGCAGTGTCGCCGCCGAGTACGAGGCGCTGCATTCGCGCGCTGCACTGTTCGACCGCAGCCACCGTGGTCGCGTGCGCGTGAGTGGCGAGCGCGCCGCGGAGATGGTGGCCGGTCTCGTGACCAACGACGTGGCCGGGCTCGCGCCGGGCCAGGGCTGCTATGCCGCCGCGCTGACCGCCAAGGGCAAGATCGTCGCCGACGTGCGGGTCTTCGTCGAGGAGGGGTCGGTGCTGGTAGACGCCCCGCCGCGGGCCGCCGAGTCGTGGGCGGGCATGGTGCGGAAGTTCGTGAACCCGCGCGTCGCGCCGCACAGCGACGAGAGCGCACGACTGCGCGACCTGGGCGTGTTCGGCCCGAACGCCCGGCACGTGGTGGCCGCGCTGACTGGCGTTCAGGCGCCGGCGCTCACTGCGCTCGCCCCCTATGCGCACCTCACGGTGGAGGTGGGCGGCGCAGCGCTGCTGATTGCGAGCATCCCGGATCTCGGCATCGAAGGGTTCGAGCTGATCGTGCCGGCGGAGCGCTTCGATGCGTTGTGGGAGGGCGCGGTGGAGAGCGGAGCGACCCCCGCGGGCCTCGAGGCATGGGAGATCGCACGCGTGGAGGCGGGGCGACCCGAGTGGGGGATCGACATCGACGACACGACCATTCCGCAGGAAGCGAACTTCGACGAGCTGCACGCAATCTCGTACACGAAGGGATGCTACGTGGGGCAGGAGACCGTCGCGCGGGTGCATTTCCGCGGGCACGTCAACCGGCACCTGCAGGGGTTGCGCACGGCTGGCGTCGATCCGGTGCCGCGCGGTGCGACGCTGCACGACGCCGCGGGTGCACAGGTGGGCGAAGTGCGCAGCGCGGTGCGCTCGCCCCTGCTCGGTGGCATCGGGCTCGCGATGATCCGGCGAGAGGTCGCCATCGGCTCACAGCTGATCGCGCGCTGGAGCCACCCCGAAGGCGACGCCCCCAGCGAGCGGCGCGTGGATGTCGCCGCGCTCCCGTTCGCGACGACGTAGGCGGTGCCGACTGCCCTGGTGACTGGCGCGACGGGCCTCGTCGGACACCATCTGGTGCATCGGCTGCAGCGCGACGGGTGGGTCGTGCGGGCACTCGTCCGTGACGCCGCGCGCGCGGGCGCGTTAAGTCGGACTGGCGTCGTGCTGGCGGTCGGCGATACCCTGGACGCGACGAGCTTCGCGATCGCCGCCCGCAAGTGCGATGTGGTGTTCCACGCCGCAGCCGCCATCACCCCGCGTGGCGGGTGGGACGCCTTCAATCGCCCGAATGTGGACGGGACGCGCAATGCGGTGGCGGCCGCCGCCGCCGCGTCGGCGCGACTGGTACACGTGAGCAGCGTGGCCATCTACGGCGACAGCGAGCGCTATGCAAAAGGGCGCGGCGCCACCGACGAAGAAACGCCGCTCGCGCCGCTGCCAGCCGATGCATTCTACGCGCGCTCCAAGCGCGACTCCGAGACGCTCGTCATGCAGGCGCATTCCGCTGGCCGTGTGTGGGCGACGGCGGTGCGGCCCGTCGTCATCTACGGCCCGCACGATCGCCAGTTCGTGCCTCGATTGGCGCGTCTGCTGTCGCGCGGCATCGCCCCGCTCGTCGGAGGAGGACGCACCACCCTCGCCGTGGTGCACGCCGCCAACGTCGCCGATGGCATGCTGCGCGCGGCGTCGACCGATGCTGCCGGCGGCCGAGTTTACAACCTGACGAACGATCACGAGGTGAGCGTTGCCGAATTCCTTCGGCTCGCCGGAGAGGGAATGGGCGTCCGCCTGCGTACGCTGCGGGTTCCCGTCGCCGTCGCGCGTGTCGGCCTCGGGATGTTTGGTCTTGTCGCTCCGTTCGTGATGGGGCCGCGGTTCGGCGCGGTGACGTCGGCGGCCCTCGATTTCATGTCGCGCGACAACCCGTTCACTTCGGAACGCGCGCGACGCGAGCTCGGCTGGGACCCGCCGGTCAAACCTGATCCCGGGGTACCCGACGCGTTTCGGTGGTGGGCGGGTCATCATTGAGAATGGTGCCCTCCCGAACGCGAGCGGGGCGGGGCCCGGGGGTGGGGGGGCCCCCCCCGCGGGCCGCGCTGGGGCGGAGAAATAAGGCGTGTTGAGGGGGGTGTGCATAATGTTGAAAGATGTGTGC
>JBBQYZ010000183.1:0-6291 GCA_038208205.1 Gemmatimonadales bacterium
CGGAGTTGTTCGACATCCAGGCCGGTTGGGCGACCGGGTTGGTGAACGCCACGACGCTGACACTTCTACCGCTCGCGCGCGAGGCCATCGCGCAGCTCGTGGGCAACCTCCTCGCAGGCCTCCCGGAGTCATCCGAGGCAACCGCGGTCCTTGTCGATCGATCTGGAGGGAACCCGCTGTACGCGGAGGAATACGCTCGCCTGCTCGCTGACCGCGGCAGCGGCCCCTCTTCAAATCTCGAGATGCCCGAAACGGTGCGAGCGGTGATCGCGGCGCGCCTCGACTCGCTCCCCATCGAGGCGAGGGGACTTCTCCGTGATGCCGCCGTTTGCGGCAAGGTCTTCTGGGCCGGCGCGCTCGCGGAAATCGGCGGACGTGAAGCAGGCCCGGTGCGAGCCACGCTTCACGAGTTGGCACGCAAGGAGCTCGTTCGCCGCTCGCGGACATCGACGCTGCCCGGTGACGAGGAGTACGCGTTCTGGCACGACCTCGTGCACGAGGTCGTCTACAACCAGATCCCCCGCGTCGACCGCGCCGACAAACATCGCCGCACCGCCGAGTGGATCGAAGACGCGCCGGGCGAGGGGATGGGGGATCGCGCCGAGCTGCTCGCCCACCACTATGCCGAGGCGCTCGCGCTCACCCGCATGACCGCCCAGGGCGACCCGGAACCGCTCCGCCGAGCTGCCCTCCGCCATCTCACGATCGCGGCAGAGCGCGCGATGGGTCTAGACGCCGACCACGCCACGCGGCTCACGCGTCAGGGACTCGAACTCGCGGCCGACGGTGATCCTGAACGCGCCCGGCTGCTTTGCGTGTTGGGGACTGCACGGGCCCAGGCGGGGGCGTTCGAGGAGGCGCGCGGCCTGCTCCGCTCGGCGCGTGAAGCCGCCGAGGTGGCCGGCGATGCCGAGGCGCTGGGCGAGGCCTACTTGCAAGCGACCTTCAGCGTGTACATCTCCGGTGACGGGCGCGGCTGGCAGGCGATCGTCGACGAGGCGATCGAGAGACTCGATCGCGAGCGAGCCACCGGGCAGTTCGCGCTGATGCTCATTCAAGCCGGAGTTCGTCAGATGTTCCGCCGCGATATCGCGGCCTCGGCGTCCGCGTTGGAGCGCGCATTGGAGATCAGCCGCGCCCTCGACGACCGCTTCGCGATTGCAATGGCGCTCACGATCCGAGGTCTGCTGCGCGCCGAATCGAGCGATCAGGGCGCGCTCGACGACCTCGAAGCGTCGGTCGAGCTGTTTGCTGAACTCGGTTCTCCTTGGGTCGCCATGGCGAAGTTCCACCTCGGTCTCGGGCGTCTCGTGTGGAACGGCCCGGCGGCTGCTGCGCCGGTCCTGCAGGAGGCGATCGACGTCGGCGTTCGCACCCACAACACCAGCTTCGAGATCTTCGCGCGCGTCGTGGACATCGGACGATTGGACGACGGCGGTGAGTGGGACGCATTGCTTGAAGCCGCGGACCGCGTTCTCGCATGGGCGGATGCGAACGGCGCGCTGCAGTACGCCACACGCGTGGCAGCGCCCAAGAGCCGCGTCCTCGCCCTCCGCGGCGAACTCGTTGACGCACGAAGAGCGATGACCGATGTGCTCACGCACGCTCGCGGCATCATCGACGCGCAGGCGCTGGTGCCAGCGCTCGCGGCTTCCGCGCTCATCGAATACATCGAGGGCAACATCGACCAAGCGCGCGCTCATTGCCGGGAAATCGCGCCCGGACAGTTGTATTCCACCGCACCGATCGGTGACATCCTCCGTGTCCTCGTGGCCTGCGACGGGGCCAGCCATGCACGTGCACTGACGGATCAGCTCACCGACGGACCTCCCCGCCTGCTCCACAGCGCTGCCAGCGGCCGCGCGCTGCT
Source organism: Gemmatimonadales bacterium (assembly GCA_038208205.1). Classification (GTDB taxonomy): domain Bacteria; phylum Gemmatimonadota; class Gemmatimonadetes; order Gemmatimonadales; family Gemmatimonadaceae; genus AG11. Next base: position 1,871 of record JBBQYZ010000183.1, read on the forward strand.
CGCCGAGGCCGCCGACGACCCCGTGAAGGCCAGCGCGCTCTACGCCGACGCCGCAACTCGCTGGCGACGCTACGGCAACCCCTTCGAGCACGCCCACGCGCTCGCCGGTCACGCGCGCTGCCTGACCATGCTCAGCCGTCCCGACGAGGCTGACGCCGAAGCGCATCAGGCCGCAACGACGTTCCGGCATCTCCGCATCCGCACCCCAATCGTCCCTCCAACGAGTTGAGGACGCTCGCCCACGCGCTGGGTCGAGCGCCCGAGCTTGCTCCTGGCAGGCATTCAAGCGGTCTCAGGACGCAAGTCAGCACGTGCGAGAAGATCCTCACGCCTCGCGCTCAGGGCCTCGCGAGTTCTCGCACGGATTCTGCAGGCAACTCACAGGCCGTGCACTCGTGACTCCGTCAACCGCAGGCACTCGCTCAAGCCCTCCCGACCAATCGCCGTTGACGCGCGTCAGGGTCGGTGCGTGCTCGGCTGGTCGGCGACATCGATCGCGCACGGGCCGGTGGCGTGCAGAAACGACCGTGGCGTCGCCATGGATGTCGACGGAGGCCTACTACAGCGGCGGTGGCGCTACGGCAGAGGCACGCTCCCTCTGCCCGCCCCAGCGCCTTCAGCCTGCCGGGTAGGTGCGACCGGCGGGCGTGAGCTTCCGCTCGTGTGCCTTCTCTCGCGACTCGACGAGACCGAGTTGCTCGAGTCCATCCCAGATCGGGTCATCTGCTCCGAGCGAGCTCGTACCTGCCTGGAGTTCGCGAAGGGCCCCGAGTTCGGCACAGCTGAGATCGAGCGGGTTCGCCATAGCTTCTCGCAAATAGCCTGGTCGCGATTCTTCCGGGGTCCTGATCAGCCGGCGTTCAAATCGGTCGAACCGTCGGGCAGGAGAGCGCGAGCATCGATCACCGCCTGGGCGATTTCAATCAGCTTCCGGTTGGACTTGCGCGACTGGTCGCGGAGCAGGAGGAACGCGATGTCCTCATCGATCGAGTGGCGCTCCATGAGGATGCCCTTGGCGCGTTCGGTCAGTGCGCGACGACCGAATGCTCCCTCGAGGTCGTGGAACTCCGTGAAGCGCGCGAGCACGACGTCGATGGCGCTGGCGAGCTGGTCGTCGTGTGCCTCGCTCGCGGTGATGTATGCGAAGACGCCGCGCTTGGCCGCCTGGTGGATGAAGGCCGGGTCTTCGACGTCGATAATCGCGATCACGGGGCAGTTGGCCTCGCGCACGATGCGGCCGATGAGGTCGAGCGCGTGCTCGGTGTTCTCGCCGACGCTCACGATCGCGACATCGAAGATGCCCACCTCGGTGAGCGCTGCGACGGCCGAGATGTCGGTCTCGCGTGCGGTCACGAAGTGACCCAGGCGCGCGATCACGAGCGCGGTCTGCTCGAGATGCTCCGGCCGCTCATTGGCGAGGAGGACGCGCAACGGCTTGACTGCCGCACCCTTCACGGGTGCGCGATTCTACACGCTGGTAACGAATGTTGCAAATTCTGAACAGGCCGGCGCTTGCGGTGCTAGGGTCCGTGCGCGGTTCCAGCATCCTGACCGCTGACGCCGACCGACTTGGTCGCCGTCGTTAAGCCGGTTTCAGCTCTTGCGGCCGGCGACGAGGAATCGTCGAGGTGCTCCGTGGTCGAATTCAAGACCGCACACATCGCCAGGCGGCGCCCGGCTGCCCGGTCCAGGCTCCTATCGTCGCGCAGTCGTGGATGGCGTGCGCCGTGGTGACCTGGCGAGAACGGGAAGCCCGCAACGAGGCGCGCTTCCGCACCCAGAACGAATGGGTCGAGACGGCAGGCGTCGCTCCTGAACTGCTGCTTGCGTTCGTCTGCGAGTGCGGCGACGGAGAATGCGGGCGATCGATCTCACTGACCACGCCCGAATACGAATTCGTGCGCGCCACATCGAACCGCTTCGCGGTCGCGGTCCATCACGAGAATCCGGAAGCGGAGATTGTGATTAGCGAGTGCGATCGCTTCGCCGTGGTGGACAAGATCGAGGGCTGGGGACTGCGTATCTCGCGCGGGACCGATCCTCGATCGTGTTCGGGCTCGCAGCCGAAGGCGCCGGCATGAGCGCGCTCGTGTGCGCAACCACGGGGGATGACGACGGGACGTGGCTTGTCACGCTGCGCGGTGACCACGACCTCCGCACCCGATCCGAGCTCGCGCGAGAGACAAACCCGGTCTGGGCGCTCTGCACGGTCGCCATCATCGATCTCAGCAACGTGGGATTCATCGACTCGGGCGTGATCAGGTGGCTGCTCGACGTCGAGAGGCAACTCGAGAAGGCCGGCGCGTTCACGCTCAGCATCGTCGAAGGACCGCCCGGCTCAGCCGCGGCACGACTCTTCGGTCTGCTGCGCATGCGCAGCGTTATGGCCTGCTACCCGACGCTTGCAGATGCCCTCGCCCAAGCGCCCGCTGCGCCCAGCCAACCCGCGTGGTCGCCCCAGCACCTCCAGAGCGCGCGCAAGGTCGCCTGACGAGGACGTGCTGCTGAAGGCGGTGAAGGCTGCGCAGCGCCGGTGCGAGCTCGCCGCGACCTCTCACACGTCCAGCGACGCCGCTCGCGAGCGCGAACGGCCTCATCGAGCTCGTGCTCGACCGCGATCGACACGCGGGCGCTCTCTGCATTCGACCGTCTCCGACCCGCGCATGACTGCTGCGTGCGGGCCGAAGATGGCGCGATCGAGCAGCCCCGGCGAGCCCAGCGGCAGAAACTGACCGGTCGCCGTCGAGGCCCGGCTTGTTCAACGGGTCGCCGGTGAGCGCGGGCGGAGCCGGAGCGGACCGGCATCAGTTCGGGTACTCGTCCTTCCGCCAGGTACGGGGCTCGGCGGGCCGGACTTTGGGCGTTCGCTCGAGCAGGAAGTTGTAGTACGGCGCGACGAACGGGTCGGGCGCCATCACGGTGTAGGTGTGAAAGACGGTTCCGTTCTCGCGCGCGAAGGCGATCCAGCCCGGGCCCTCGCGCAGCCCGTCCTGGAGTCGGGCCCCGATCTGGCGTGACCACTCCTCGAGCCACTCGGGCGGCGTATCGATGAGTTGCTTGACCTCCGGAATGTGCTGCGCCTGCTCCTCCGTCATCGCCAGGCCGAAGTCGAAGGCGAAATCGGTGTTGCACGTGGAGACGTAGGGAAACTGCCAGCCCATCCGCCGCTTGTAGGCCGTCAGGCGCTCGATCGGCGCCCGCGAGAAGCAGAGCAGCGTCACGTCGCGGTGATTCAGGTGAACGAGCGCCCCGTCCAACCCGTCGCCCAGGTTGCTGCAGCCGGGGCAGGCGCCGAGCGTGTAGCCGGGACCGAACATGATGTTGTAGGCGAGCAACTGTGAGCGCCCGTCGAAGAGCTCTGCAAGGGACTTCTTGCCGTCCTCGGTGTCGAACGCGTACTCCTTTTCGACCGGCACCCAGGGGAGGTCGAGACGCTTTCTCTCGATCTCCTCGTTTCGCTCGGCTTGCTCGGCCTCGAGCCTGGCAAGCTCGCCTCGGGCCACCTGCCATTCCTCGCGCGTTCCGATCGTATGGTCGGGCATATCGACTCCCTCGTCGGACGTGAGCGGACCCGCGCGGCCGATCCCCGCCATCGGATGGACGCGAACGGGATCTGAATGAGACCCGAGGCACCCCCGAAACTCATCGCATCGTCGTGGAGCGACGGGGCTGGGAACGGTGACATGATCGGGATGACGCGATTCCTGCGCTCCGAGGCTTCATGCCGGCACTCGACAACGTACCGCTACCGCTGGCGTCCATCGTGGGACGCGCCCACGAACTCGATGTGCTCGGCCGGTTGCTGCGCGGCCGCCGCCTGTTGACCGTCGCCGGGCCGGGGGGCGTCGGGAAGACTCGGCTGGCGCTGGAACTTGCACACCGCCTGGCGCCTCACCGACCCGACGGAGCGTGGCTCGTCGATCTGACGGCAGGCGCGGATCCGCCGGAGGTCGGGATGGAGGTGGCGCGCGTTTTCGATGTGCGGCGACGAACGTCCGAGGGTGCGACGGACGCGTTACGGAAGTATCTGTCAGACCGCGACCTGCTCCTCGCGCTCGACAACTGCGAGCACGTCGCCGGGCAGTGCGCGCGACTGGTCACGGCTCTGCTCGGTGCCTGTCCGGACCTGACGATCCTCGCGACGAGCCGTCGTGGTGTCGAGACCGAGTGTCGCGGAGGAACGTAGGAATGCCGTGAACGTCCGCTCTGGCTCTCCTCAGGATGGGCGTGCGTGAATGCTCGTCGGCGCGTCCTCGCACGGGCGCAACCTGGCGCGTACGGCTACCCAGGCGAGTTTCGACCCGCAGCGGCATGCCCGATCGCTGCCGCACGCGACTCGTGGACCGGAAAGACCGCTCGCAGGCCTGCCACGCCGAGCAGTCTGGGAACCGACGCGCTCTCACTACTGGATGCGACGACCG
>JBBQYZ010000184.1:0-6286 GCA_038208205.1 Gemmatimonadales bacterium
GGGGGGCAGCCCGGCGTGGTCGCCGCCGCATGGGGGGCGTTCCCCCCCGCGCGCGGGTGGTCGTGCTGCCCCTCCCGTCCCCCGCGGGCCGGGGGGGGGGCGGTGCGCCGGGCCCGCGCCGCCGCGCCGCTGGCGCGCAGCGACGCGCCCCCGCTCGTGCGGTCGACGTCCACCGTCGCGAAGGTGAGCGGGTTGGCGAGCGTGCGCGCACTGCCGTACACCATGGCGTCCAGCGCGCCGCGCGCGCCAACCGTGCGCGAGAGAGTCAGCGCGAGGTCGCCCTGCCGCACGGTCTTGCCGGCGCGCTTGCGCACCGAGAGCGCGTCGGCCTGCCGCGGGTCGTCGTCGAGCTGCACCCGCGTCAGCGCCCCCGGGCTCTCGGCACCCGACACGTCGGAGAGCCGCGCGGCCAGGGTCACGCGCATGGGCGCGCCGTCGGACGCGAGCGAGAGCCGCAGCGCGCCGCGCGTGGTGCGCTGGTCGGAATACTCCCGATAGCCACGGCCCGCGATGCGCGTGAGCGACGCGGTGTATCCCACCCGGTCGAGCGTGCCGCCGGCGCCGAGGGCGCTGATCGTCGGCGACGCGGCACCGCCGACGATGCGCGCGTAGGGTGCGATCGGCTGCAGCGAGGGCAGCGCCGAGCGCACGTCGATCACCCCGCCGGCCGCGTTGCCGTACAGCGACGACGCGCTCCCGCGCACGACTTCCACCCGCTCGGCGCCCTCGACGTCGATCACGTCCACCGGCGTCTGGCCGTCGGGCAGGGTGACGGGCACGCCGTCCTGCAGCACGCGCACGCCGCGTACGCCGAACGCCGAGCGCGCGCCGAAGCCACGAATGCTCACGCGCGGATCCTGCGCCGGGTTCTGCCGGTTGGCGAGCGACACGCCTGGCACGGCGAACAGCAGCTCGTCCACCCCCTGCCGGCGGAGTGCGGCGAGCGAATCGGGACGGGTGAGCGTCACGGCATACGGCAGCTCGAGCGGTGCGCGCGGGCCTTCGCGCGTCGCGGTGACGCGGACCGTCGGCAGCGCCGAGGGCGGCACGGCGCGGGCGGTATCCTGCGCGGCGAGCGACGCTGGAGCGAGGGACGCGAGCACGACCACGACGAACACGCGGATGGGCGGGAGGGGCATGACCCAAAACTATGCCCTGTCGAGCGGCAGCGTTTCCGCGGTTCACGTCCAGTGCCCGCAAACCCTTGGGCGTTTCGTGGTGTCAGATCGGATGAAGGCACCCGAGGCCACCATGATCAGCACGAAAGCTCTACTCCACTTCGCCGCGTACGGCGCCCCCATGCCGCACGCCCCCAGCGTCCCCTCAAAGCTGGTGAACGAGACGGTCTACATGCCCTCCGCCGTGGCCATCCGGCTCCTCGGCACCACCGTGCGACGGGGCGACCGACCGGACGAGGAGCAGGCGAGCGAGACGGCGCGGTGAGCGTCGGGGCGTGAGAGGTTGGAAGTGGGAAGTGGGAGGTGGGAAGTGGGAGGTGAGAGGAGAAGTGAGAAGTGAGAAGTGAGGGCAACGGCTGTCACCCCCAACCTCCCACTCCTCACCGCCCCGCTACTTCACTTCCTCCAGATCCCTCGTCGCCGGACCGGCGAGCACCTTGCCGTACGGGTCGAAGCGCGAGCCGTGGCAGGGACAGTCCCAGCTCTTCTCCGCCGTGTTCCAGTCCACGATGCACTTGACGTGCGTGCACACCGCGCTGCACTCGTGCACCGTCCCGGTGTCGTCCTTGTAGGCAGCCACCTTGAGCAGCCCGCGTCGGATCACGCGCCCCTCGCCAGTGGGGATCGACGCCACGTCGCTCACCTGGCCCGGCGTCACGTAGTCGGCGAACTGCGCCGCCACGTCGGCGTTCTCCCTGGCGAGCGTGGTGAGTTCGGTCGAGTGCAGGGTGACACGCTTGGGATCGTACAGCTTCGCCCACGGGTGCTCCTTTCCCGTGATCAGCGCGCCGAGCAGGATGCCGGCGATCGTGCCGTGCGTCATCCCCATGCCCGAGTCGCCAGTCGCGAGCCACACGTGCTCCGCACCGTCCGGGTTCTTGCCGATGAAGGCGAGGTAGTCGTTGGTCTCGAGCACCTGACCCGACCACTGCGAGATCCGTTCGCCCGCCGACTTGAACCGCTCGCGCGTCCACTCCTCGAGACAGGAGAACCGCTCGCCCGCGTCGTCCTCGTGCGCAGTCTTGTGGTCCTCGCCGCCCACGATGAGCGCGTCGCTCGCCGCGTCGAGCGGTTGGAGCCGCACGTAGTGGTACGGGTCCGGCGTGTCCCAGTACAGCGCGTCGGGCACGCTCCCCTTCGGCACGCGGAAGGCGACGACGAATGTGCGGTAGGGCGCCTGCTTCGTGTGCGTGATCACCATGTCGCTGATCGGGCCGTTGGTGCACACTACCACGTCGTCGGCGCCGACGGTCATCTTGCCGCTCGTCGTGACCATCGCCGGGAAGCCGCCCTCGATGTTGTCCACCTTCGTGTCGCCGTAGATGCGGCCCCCCGCCTTCTCGATCGCGCGCGCGAGTCCCTCGAGGTACTTGAGGATGTGAAAGCGCCCGTGCCGGGGGAACTTGAGCGCGGGACCGCTGTCCCACCCCTCGATCGGCGCGCGCGCCACGCGCGTGGCATCGGTCAGGCCGGCGCGACGTGCCGCCGCGAGCTCGTCGGTCAACAGCGCCTCGGTGTCGTCGCCGCCGAGAAAGAGGTAGGCGTCGAGGCGCGCGAAGTCGCAGTCGATCCCCTCCAGCCGCACCGTCTCCTCGATCCGGTTCACCGCCGCCATGTGGCTCTCGGCGGCCAGCCGCGCCTTCTTCTCCCCCATCGCCTTCTCGAGCACCGAGTAGCGATCGTCCAGCTCGAAGGTGAGATGCGCCGTGGTGTTCCCCGACTCGCCGCTCCCCACCTGATCGAGGTCGAGCACCACCACCTTCTTGCCGGCCTTCGTCAGGTTGTACGCGACGCTGAGACCGGCGATGCCCGCGCCGATCACACAGACGTCGGTGGTGAGGTGTTCGTCGAGCCTGGGCCGCTTCGACACCGTCGTGGTGTCGTGCCAGAGTGAGCGTGTGGGACCGGACATGGGCGCCTGTTGGTGAAGGGGCGGGGACAGCGATGACCAGCGCTCCTTGCAGGGCGCACACCACCGTGGATCGGTACCGGCCCCACGCTGGCGCGGCCACGAGCCTCGGGGCATCTTCACCCATGGCCGAGCACGACGACATCCTGTGGGCGGTGGACGGGATCGAGGAGGGGATGGCGCGCCTCGAAGAGGACGGCGGACGTCTGCTGACGCTCCCGACGTCCCTGCTGCCGCTCGGCATGAAGGAGGGACAGCTCCTGCGCGTGACGCGTGGCGCCGGCCGGACGAAAGGGTCCGTCACCCTCACGATCGCGGTCGACGAGGTGGCCACCAGCGCCGCGCTCGCCCGCTCGCGCGCGACGACCAGCCGTGCGTCGGCCGCGTCGCGAAAGCGCGATCCCGGCGGGGATGTCTCCCTGTAACGGACTCGGCATCGCCAGGCAGCCGCGGCCACGATCCCGGTGTGCCATTCGTTCCAAGCATCGCCAGCAACTCCAGCGTCTCCGTTCAGGAACGCGTTTCACTCGGTAGCCAGCCTCTTCACCCCACACTCAGTTACATGAAGATCCGTCTCCTCCCCGTCGCGGCCGTTGTCGCGGCGATTGGATGCTCGGGCTCCACGCCCGCGCCCACCACTGCACCGACGCCGCAGCGCGGCGCGGGCGCTGCAGGCTCCCCCGCGGGTTCGACCGCCGGCGACAGCGCCGCTCGGGCCACCGCCGCGGCGCTCTTTGGCGGCCCGAGCGGTCCCCGCTCCTACAACCGCGTCATCACTGCCGAGGCGAAGACGCGTCGCGGCATGTTCGCCGCGCACCGTGTCGGCGACCGGCTCTACTTCGAGATCCCGTCGCGCGAGCTGAACAAGGACATGCTGATCGTCGGCCGCTACGCGCGCGCGGCGGCCACCGACCCCACCCTGCCCGGTGGTCAGTTCGGCGAGTACGGGGGCGACCAGTTCGCCGAACGTACCCTGCGCTGGGAGCGCAACGGCAATCGCGTCATCCTGCGCTCGCCGTCGTTCACGATCACGGCCGACACGGGCCTCTCGGTGTACCGCGCGGTGCAGGCGGCCAACTACGCCCCCATCGTGGCGCTGTTCAACGTCGAGGCCTACGGCCCCGACAGCGCCGCGGTGGTGGACGTGACGCGCCTCTTCACCACCAACGTCCCGGAGCTCGCCGCGATCCGCGGCCCGATCGACCCCACGCGCTCGTACGTCGAGCGGGCGATCGCCTTCCCGGACAACGTGGAGATCGAGGCCACCCAGACGGGCGTCATCGCGCCCCAGGGCGCCGCCGCCGCGCCGCCGGCTGCCGGTCAACCGCGACCCGCCTCGAGCGTGCTCGCGCACTGGAGCCTCGTACGACTTCCCGACCAGCCGATGATGCCGCGCCGCTTCGACGAGCGCGTCGGCTTCTTCTCGGAGCGCTACGTGGACTTCGGCGCCGAGGCCCGCGCCGCGAACCGCCGCTTCATCACGAAGTACCGCCTCGAGTGTGCCGGCGCCGCCGACGCGAACGGCCTCTGCTCGCCGAAGAAGCCGATCACCTACTACGTCGATCCCGGCACTCCCGACCAGTGGAAGCCGTGGATTCGCAAGGCGATCCTCGACTGGCAGCCCGCCTTCGAGGCCGCCGGATTCCGGGACGGCATCGTGGTGGGCGAGGCGCCGGCGAACGATCCCGATTGGTCGCCCGAGGACATCCGCCACACGGTGATCCGTTGGCTGCCGAGCACCACGGAGAACGCCGTCGGCCCGCACGTGCACGACCCCCGCACCGGCGAGATCCTCAACGGCTCGGTGCGCATGTTCCAGAACGTGCTCAATCTGCAGCGCGACTGGTACTTCACGCAGGCCGCACAGCTCGACCCGCGCGCGCGCGTGTGGCCGATGCCCGACTCGCTGATGGGCCGCCTGCTGGAATTCGTGGTGGCGCACGAGATCGGCCACACCCTCGGCCTGCAGCACGACCAGATCGGCAGCTCCACCTACCCGGCCGACAGCGTGCGCAGTGCGAGCTGGGTGAAGCGGATGGGCCACAGCCCGAGCATCATGGACTACTCGCGCTTCAACTACGTGGCGCAGCCCGAGGACAACATCCCGATCGAGGACATCGTGCCGCGCGTCGGGCCGTACGACAAGTTCGCCATCATGTGGGGCTACAAGCCCATCCCCGGCGCGCGCTCCACCGAGCAGGAGCGCGCCACCCTGGAGTCGTGGTCCCGCATGCAGGACACCATCCCCTGGTATCGCTTCTCCGCCAACAACGAGTACGGCGCCTTCGGCACGCAGAGCGAGGCAGTGGGTGATGCGGATCCGGTGAAGTCGACGACGCTCGGATTCAAGAACATACGCCGGGTGATCGGCTACATCCCCGGTGCGGCGACGCGCGCGGGAGAGGACAACTCGGACCTCAAGGAGATCTACGATCGGACGGTGGGGCAGTGGGCCACCGAGGCGAACCACGTGGCCACGATGATCGGTGGCGGCACGGTGCAGTACAAGTCGGGCAGCCAGACCGGCCCCGTGTACGTTCCCCTGCCACGCGCCCGACAGGCGGAGGCGGTGCGCTTCCTCAACGACAACGTGTTCGCCACGCCCACCTACCTGGTGCGGCCGGAGATCGCGAGCCGCGTGGAGGCGGGCGGGATGATCGCGCGCATCAACAACGCGCAGTCGCGCGTGCTCAACGCGGTGTTCGACGACGGGCGTCTCAACCGCCTGCTGGAGATCGAGGCGGTGGCGACGAACAAGGGCGACGTCTACCCGCTGTCGTCGATGCTCGACGACCTGCGTCGCGGCGTATGGTCGGAGGTCTACACCGGCCGTCCGGCCGACGCCTTCCGGCGCGAGCTGCAGAGCGACTTCCTCACGACGATCGCCAACAAGCTCAACCCCCCGGCCGAGAGTCCGCTGATCACCGCGCAGCGCCAGCAGTTCGGTGTTCCGCGCGTGCTGTCGTCGGACGACGCGAAGTCCCAGCTGCGCGGCACGCTCGTGACGCTGCGCAACGACCTGCGCGCCAACGCCGGCCGCAGCGGCGATCGGGCGACGCAGCTCCACGTCCAGGGGGCGATCCGTCGGATCGACGAGATCCTGGACCCGCGGGGCAGGAACACGGGACAGTGATCCGTCCGACCGTGATCAGCGGCCCGTGAGCGGTCAACGGTACAAGGAAGGCGCGCCGGACTCGGT
>JBBQYZ010000185.1:0-6265 GCA_038208205.1 Gemmatimonadales bacterium
CGCCTGCCGCGACTGCTGATTGAGCAGCATCTTCGGACGGAACTGGCTGCCCGAGGAGAGTGCGAACGGGGTGACGCGACCCCACTGCGCCGTGGCGAACTTCTGCGTCGTGGTGCCGATGACGAGCGGTTGCCAGTGCAACGGATCCACCATGCTCGTCGCGGTGTTCACGGAGACGTACCCGGTGTAGTCGCTGTAGGCCCCGGAGCTCAGGTCGCCGCGCTGGTTCGAGCCGTCCGCGTGCCTCGCGGAGAGTAGCGCGGCCGCGGCGACGTTTCCGATCCCGGTCGCGGTGGTGACGTCGGTCGAGGCATCGGTCGGATCGTAACCGAACAGCTGCATCCGCGTCCCCAGCATCCCCGCCTGTCCCGGGAAGAGGTCCACGAGCGCTCGATAGGCCGCGAAGCTGACCGCCCGACGCTTGTTCTCCTCGGTCCGCTCGCCACGCGGGCGCCGGAGCGAGCCTCCCAGCTGCGTGCCAACGGCCTTCGCGTCGTACGCCGCCCAGGCATCATACATCGCGGTATGAATGACGCCCAACGCCCGAGCGACGACCGTCGGCGCCGGCTTTGCGAGTCGGATCGCCTCCATCGCCGCGTCATCCCACGCGACGACGATCGTGCGCTCGCTCTCGGCGACTTGACGCCGAATGTCGCGCGGCGCGGCCGGTGCGAGCGGCGCCGTCGTCGAGTCGTTGCCGCAAGCACTCACGGCGGCGAGCGCCAACGTCCAGGCGGCGCGTCCGATCCGGAGGTGGTGGAGGGCGTCTCGGGTGGCCATGGGATCGAGCGGTCGAGGATGGATGAGATTCCGCCCTTCGTCGCGAGGGCGCGAACCGACGGCGTCGCAGCGCGCGCGTCACGCGACGCCACGAGCCGCCGGCATCCCCGGCTGACGCATACGCCAGTCCATTCGCGGGGACCACAGTATATACGGCGAGCGCGGACGCGTGCACTCGTGAATCGCACGGCTCACCCCTCTACTTCCCGCCCTTCGGGGGGCGAGCCGCCACGGAGGGCCGCTCCGCGGTGCCCTACGCCACCAGCTCCGGTCTCCCCACTGCCAGCTCGCTCCCCAGCTGGTGTCGCACCAGCTCAGCATAGGTGTTGCACGTCGCCATCAGCACATCATGACACCCGTTCCCCGCCACCCGCCCGTCCTCGATCACCAGGATCCGATCGGCCTCGCGCACGGTGTTCAGCCGGTGCGCCACGATGAACGTCGTCCGCCCGCGACGCAGCGATCTGAGCGCCTCCTGCACCGCACGCTCCGACTCGGTGTCCAGCGCGGCCGTCGCCTCGTCCAGCAGCAGCACCGCCGGGTTCACCAGGAAGGCGCGCGCGATGGCGATCCGCTGACGCTGTCCCCCCGAGAGCGACCGACCGCCCTCGCCCACTCGACTGTCGTAGCCCTTCGCCAATCCCATGATGAAGCCGTGGGCGTTCGCCGCCTGCGCCGCCTCCACCACCTCGCCGCGCGTCGCCGTGGGGCGACCGTAGGAGATGTTTGCCGCCACCGAGTCGTTGAACAGCACGACTTCCTGCGGCACGACGCCAAACTGGCGGCGCACCGTGGCCACCTGCAGGGTGCGCAGATCCCGCCCGTCGATCAGGATGCGGCCGGCGGTCGGATTGTGCACGCGCTGCAGCATCTGCAACACGGTGGACTTGCCGCTACCGGATGGACCGACCAGCGCAACGCTCTCACCCGGCGCCACGGTGACATCGAGCTCCTGCAATGCCTGTCGCCCGTTCCGGTACTCGAAGCACACCCGCTCGAAGCGGATCTCGCCCCGAATGGGCGGGCAGGGCACGGCGTCCACGACATCGGGGCACTCCTCCTCGGCGTCCAGGATCTGGAACACCGAGACCACGGCGACGCTCGCCTTCCGCAGGGTGGGATGCATGTCCACGATCTGCTGCACCGGCGCGAACACGCCGCCGACGTAGCCGAGAAACGCCAGCAGCGACCCGACGGTGAGCTCGCCCTTCACGACGAGGAAGCCTCCCAGGCACAGCACCACGACCCGCGCCGTGAGCTCCGCGAGCCCGGCCGCCACGGTGACGCGCGCGTCGATGTGCACACCGCGCTGAATGCTCGCGAAGGCCCAGCGAATGCGCCGCATCAGGCGGTGCTCCTCCTCCCGTTCCTTCGCGAAGGAGCGGACGGTGCCCATCCCCTGCAGCACCTCCGAATATCCCGACCAGAGCCGCTTCCAGAAGAGTGACTGCATCTGCTCCCGGCGGCGCTGCCGGCGCGCGGCCACGGCGGCGACGATCCCTGGCACCGGGAGCAGCGCCAGCACGGCGAGCGTGATGCCGCCATCGAGGCGTGACATTCCCCAGGCGGCGAGCGCCACGTAGACGAGGGTCGGCAGGAGCCGGAACGCGACATCGGTGAAGGCCGCGGCGGTCTGGGGAGCGCTGCTGTCGATGGCGTAGCGCAGCCCGCCCGAGCCGATCTCCTGCTGGGTGCGCGCGGCGAGCACGCTCATCTTGGCCGCGACGCGCGAGCGGAGCTGGTACTCGAGGTTGAGCCGGACGGCCCACGTGGACGTCGTCACCCAGGCGGAGCCGAGGATGCGTCCGGTGAGCACGGCGGCAAAGATCGCCACGCCGGTCACCAGCGCGCGCAGCGACTGGCCACCAGCGGACGGACCCGCCGCGGCGAGGCGGTCGACGACCTGCTTGAGAAGGAGTGGCTCGGCGGCTGCGGCGACGGCAACCAGTACGGCGAGGGCGAGGGTATAGCGGACGCGCTGTGCATTGGGGCGCACGAAAAGCGTCACCGCCCGATGGGCGAGGGCGAGCTGCGGAGAGTGGGACACGTGGAGTGTGCGGGGTCGAGCGGGCGTGCGGGCCACCGGCGGTATGCGGGGCGCAGATCGCGACTGCCGTCTGCGTTGGTGACGGCTATCCGCCCGCACGCGTCACGCGCCGCCCGCGTTGGCGCGGAGGGAGGGCCTGCGCCATCTTTCGGCCATGGCCGCTGGAGCATTGCCGCGCACCGGATTCACTCGTGATCGCCCCGAGTCCGTCGCCCAGCCCCGCGCCCTCGCCACCGGCGCTGCGGGCGCCGCGCAAGTCGGCGGGCGTGCAGCGTGACCGCCGACACAAAGATCGTTGTGCGGGACAGCCGGCTCGCCGCGCTGCGCGCCACGGGCCTGCTCGACGCCGACGCCGACGAGGTGTTCGATCGCCTGACGCGCCTCGCAGTCCGACTGCTCGGCGTGCCCACGGCGTTCATCTCCCTGATCGACGAACGACGTGATTTCTACGTGTCCTCCTTCGGCGTCGGTGAGCCGCTGGCGACGGTCCGCGAGCTGTCGGGACTCACCTTCTGCCACTACGCGATCGGTGCCGACGCACCCCTCGTCATTCCCGACACCGTGGCTGACCCACGATGGGCCGACGTGCCCACCGTGCGCAGTCATGGCGTGGCCGCGTACGTCGGCGTGCCGATCTTCGTGGACGGCGAAGCGGTCGGCAGCTTCTGCGCGATCGACCAGCGGCCACACCAGTGGGCACCGTCGGAGGTCGAAGTGCTCACCGAGCTTGCCGCGTCGGCGCAGCGCGAGATCCAGCTCCGTATCGCGCTGAGGCGCGCTGAGGCGGCTCGCGAGGTGGCCCGCGACGCGAACCGGGCCAAGGACGACTTCCTGGCGGTGGTCAGTCACGAGCTGCGCTCCCCCCTCGGTGGCATCGCCAGCAACGTGCAGATGATCGAGATGGAGCTGTGTGGTCCGGTGACCGAGCGGCAACGGCGGGCGCTGGATCGCATCCGTCGGTCGCAGGAGCACCTCCTTTCGCTGATCACGCAGATCCTGGATTTCAAGCGGATCGACGCCGGACGAATGGACTACGCCATGGATCGCGTTTCGGTGACGGACGCGCTGGAGACGGCGGCGGTGCTGGTCGAGTCGCAGATGGAACAGCGCGAGATCCGCTTCACGCATGAGGAGGACGCGACCGCGCTCGCCGTTCGCGCCGACGCTGGCAAGCTGCGGCAGGTGCTGGTGAATCTGCTGGCCAACGCGATCAAGTTCACGGCGGCTGGAGGCAGGATCACCCTTGCCGCCGTGCGTGACGGCGACTGGGTGCACCTGATGGTGAACGACACGGGCGTGGGAATCGCCGATGACGCGCTCGCCCGAATCTTCGAGCCCTTCGTGCAGCTCGACGAGGGCGGCGGGTCGACAGCGGGAACGGGACTCGGCCTCGCCATCAGCCGCGAGCTCGCCCGCGGCATGGGCGGCGACCTCACCGTCACGAGCACGCGCGGCGAAGGGAGCACCTTCACGGTCAGCCTGCCTGCCCTCTGACGGCGCCTGGCGGTTGTCGCCTCCGGATTGCGGGCGGACGCCTCAGTCGATCGGCTTGAGGTTCGCCACGATCTGGTCGCGCTGCGGTTCGAGGAAGGGGGCGAGCACCACTCTCTCGCCGAGCGTGGCTTCGTCCTCGTCCACGCCGAATCCCGGTCCGTCGGTGGCGATCTCGAACAGGATGCCGTTCGGCTCGCGAAAGTAGAGACTCCGGAACCAGTAACGGTCCACCTTGCCGCTGTTCGGGACGTCGAGGGAGTTGAGGCGATCGGCCCAGGACTCGTACATGTCGTCTGGCGTACGGAAGGCGACGTGGTGCACCGCGCCCGCTCCTTGCCGCGCCCGCGGCAGCCCCGGCTGGACTGCGACGTGCACCTCCGCCGCCGGTCCACCGGGTCCCATCTCGTACACGTGCACTCGATCTGACGCGCGCTCGGGGTGCGCATACTCGCGCACGGGGCGCAGCTTCATCACCTGCCGCAGGATCGCATCGGTGGGCCCGAGATCGGGAACGCTCAGCATGACCGGCCCCAGTCCCCGAATCTGATGCGCAGCCGGAACGGGACTGCGCTCCCACGGATACGAACCACCGACGCCCCCGTCGTCGATGAGGGACAGCCGCTGTCCCTCGCCGTCCTCGAGATCGAGGGTCAGTCGGCCGTCGCGCTCGGCGAGCTCACCTGACACGATTCCGCGCTCGAGCAGGCGCGCCGCCCACCACGCGAGTGATTCGCCGCCCGCCACTCGCAGGCTCGTACGCGTGATGGCATGCGTCCCGCGCCGCTCGCGATCCACCGGCCAGTCGAAAAAGGTGAGGTCGGTGCCGGGAGTGCCCTTGGCATCGGCGTAGAACAGGTGGTACGCGCTCACGTCATCCTGATTCACGCTCCGCTTGACGAGACGCATGCCGAGCGGACCCGTGTAGAAGAGATGGTTGTCGCGGATGCGCGCCGAGATCGCGGTCACGTGGTGGATGCCGGTCAACACCATCTCACTCTCGTTCACTCGCACTCTCTCTCTCTTTCTCTCTCTGGCCGCTCGCCTCAGCGTCGATCGAAGACGTACGTGTCAGTGCCGAAGCTGGTCGGGAAAGATTCCGTGAGCACCGATCCGCTGATCGAGCCGTCGTAGTTCAGACCGTCGGTCTGATCCTCGAACTGGATGAAGTTGTTGTTGAGAAAATAGATGCCTCTCTCTTCGCTCGTCCGTCCGTCGGCGAGCCGGGCGAGGACGATGTACGACCCGTCAGCGTTCAGGGTCTTGGTCTCGCTCGTGACCGTCACCCCGTTGCTCGGAAAGGTATACGGAAGCTGATTGCCGTTGACGGTGCGGAGGTTGTACGTCCCGACCACCGAGCCGTTCGGGCCCGTGGCGTCGGTGCACGACACGAGCGTGAGTGCGAGCCCGAACAGCATGAGAATGCGACGCATGAGGTGTCCTCGCGATGAAGGTCTTCGTCGTGGTGGGCTTGCCAGGCGTGGAGCAAAACCCAAACCGCCGTCCTGCGTTAGCCCGGCCGAGGTCGGATGACCCGGATGGCGCCTGTCCCATCGGCATCTGACGGGTAGCACCCCCTCCTCGCAAAATCGGTCCGCGACCGGTGGTGAGTCAGGGGCTGGTCTTCGCCTTGCATTTATCTGATGAGACGACGTTCCTCCGCGTCGCCGCGTTCTCCACGCCAACCGGTAACCGCCATGCTGCTCACGCTCGCGATCATCCTCTTCGTCGTCTGGGCACTGGGCTTTCTGGTCTTCCACGTCGCGGCGGCGATCATCCATGTGCTGGTGATCCTGGCCCTGATCGCCCTGGTGATGCACTTCGTGCGCGGCGCGCGTGGGAGCACCACTCGGGTGTGATGCCACCTCTCGACATGCAGACGGGCCCGGGGCACGCCCACGCCCCACATGATGTAGGGCGAAGGGATTTACGTTCCGTGGGCCCCCC
>JBBQYZ010000186.1:0-6263 GCA_038208205.1 Gemmatimonadales bacterium
AGGGGCTCCCGATTCGCGTCGGGCCCGTTCTGTACCGAGACCAGGGGTGGGGGCATCTGCAGCTCGACGCCGTCGCGATCCTGCGCACCGAGAGCAGCTTCTCCGGCGCGCGTGCGGATGTGGGACATCGGCTGCGAGGCCAGGCGCGGGTGGGACGGCAATTCGGCGTGACCGTCGGCGGCCAGCTCTACGACGTGGTGGACGGGGTGGAAAAGTGGCAGTTGAGCGATGCGGAGACCGGACTCGCGGCCTTCCTGTTCCGCCGAGACTATCGCGACTATTACAGCCGTCATGGGGGGCAGCTGTTCGCGGCGCTTCGCGCGACGGACGACGCCGACCTCACCCTCTCCTACGGTGACGAACGGTGGGGCGTCCGCGGGACGAACGATCCGGCGGCGCTCCTTGGCAGCGGGCGCGGGTGGCGTGCGAACCCCGTGCTCGATGCCGGTCGCTTCCATGTTGCGAACGTGACGCTGCGGGTCGACACGCGGAACGACCCGTTCAATCCCTGGGCCGGCTGGTACCTGCTCGCCGACTACGAGCGCGGGACCGGAACGATCGATGTGGCAGGAGCGACCTCCGCCGCTATTCGCGATGCCGCGTTCGGTGATACGCGCTACCAGCGCGGATTCTTCGACCTTCGGCGCTACAACCGGCTCGCGCCCAACGCCGCGCTCAACCTGCGGATCGTGCTCGGTGGATGGCTGAGCGGCGATCCGCTCCCGCTCGAGCGTCGCCTCTCGATCGACGGGCCGGGCACGATTCCGGGCTTCGACTTTCGCTCGTCGAGCGCGTCCGACGTCGGGACCTGTTCGGTGGGGACGCCACCGCCGGGCCGACCGGCGCAGTGCGAGCGTATCGCGCTCACGCAGCTCGAGTACCGGAGCGATCTGCATGTCTCGCTCACCGACCGGGTGCGGAGCACGCGGCGGCAGCGTTTTCGCGCCGACGGCGCGTGGGTGTTCTTCGCCGACGCCGGGCGGGGATGGCTCGTGAACGCCCCCCGCAACGTGCTGAACCTCGGCCGCGCCGATTTTCCGGCGCTCTCGACGTACCGCACCGACATCGGCATCGGGCTCGACTTCGGCATCCTCGGCGTGTACGCGGCCAAGGCGCTCAGCGCGCCCCAGGAGCCGGTGAACGTCTTCGTGCGCGTCCATCACCGCTTCTAGCGCGTGCGTCGCCGCCGGGTCCTGCTGATCGCCGCGACGCTGCTCGCGGCGCGCGCCGCGCCGGTCATGGCGCAGCGCCGGGTGTCGCTCGGCGTCACGCCCCCAACGTCCATCACCGGCGCGGCGATCGTCACCGCGACGAACCTGTTCGGCGATCCGGACATGCGTGACCTGGTGCGGAGCGGGTTTCCCGCGTCGCTCCGGTTCCGGCTCGAGCTCTGGCGCTCGGGCGGGTTGTTCAACGATCTCGAGGGACGTCAGGAGTGGGAGGTGATCGTGCAGTACGATCCCTCGGCACAGCGGTACCGGGTGATTCGCCGGCAGCGGGGAAAGGTGGAGGACCTCGGCTCCTACGCGACCCTCTCGACCGCGCAGTCGATGCTCGAGCAGCCGCTGCGCGCGCCGCTGCTCCCCAACCGGCCGGGCTCGCGGTACTACTACACCCTCGCGCTCGACGTGGAGGCACTGTCGGTGAGCGACATGGACCAGCTGGAGCGGTGGCTGCGCGGCGTGCGGGGAGGGACGGCGGCGTCGGCAGTCGGGACCGGAGTCCGGACACTGATGCTGCGAATGCTGGGAGGCGAGAAGCAGCACTTCGACGGCCGCAGCGGGAGCTTCATCGCCGGCCGGTGAACGCGAAGGGGGCAGCTACTCGGTAGCCGCCCCCGCATGCCCGTCGCTCACGACCGCTGGTCGCGATGATCGGTGCTCGAGGGCCTCGAGCTGGTGCAGGATGGCGTCGCCGTAGAATGTCTTGATGTAGCGCGCCTGCGTCTGGGTCAGGCGCCGCACGGCCCATGAGAGGTGGACGAAGTGCGGCTCGACGGGAACCGTGAGCGGCTGCATTCCGATCTCGTGTGGCAGACGGTTCCCCTTGCGCGTGTTGCACGGCGAGCAGGCAGCGACGACGTTGGTCCAGTCGTTCGTCCCGCCTCGCGACATCGGGACGACGTGGTCGCGGGTGAGCGCTTCACGGGGCTTGAGCTCGAGCGAGGCGCGACCGCAGTACTGGCAGCGGTAGTGGTCACGGGCGAACAGGAACGTGTTCGTGACCTGCCGGCGAAACCGCCGCGGTACGTGGATGAACTTCGTGAGACGGATGACCGCGGGGCGCGGCATCGTGAGCCGTTCGGAGCGCACGACGCGGTCCTGCTCCGCCTCGACGATCTCGGCCTTGCCGTCGATCACCAGGCGAAGCGCCCGACGCATGGGGACCATGGTCAGGGGCTCGAAGGACGCGTTCAACGCCAGACATCCCAATATCACGCACACCTCCCGTCGCTCTCGTTCTCTGAAGCTACGGCGGTGGCGCACCCCCTACAACCCAGTGCGCGCGCCCGTGAGTACGACTGCGCGTTCGTGCGGGAGGTCACGGGTGAGCGCTCTGACCCGATGCGCTCAGGAGGCGAAGGCGCCCGTGCGCGATCCGTGGCGCGTGGGGTCGTAGAGCGCCTCGTCGGGGATCCCGAGGCGGCGCGCGACCTCGAGGGGGGCCGAGACGTTGGCGACCTGCTCGCGCGAATGGCCGTCGGAGCCCAGGGAGCATCGCACGCCGGCGTCTGCCGCGCGGCGAACGAGCCGGTCGTGTGGCGGATAGCGCGCGGAGATCTCGAAGGCGATGCCAGCGCGCTTCAACGCGTCGACGGCTCGTTGCTCGTGCGCTTCCGTCCACAGCTCTTCCGGCGGGATGTCGCGGAGCGGAGGGGGCACCAGCGTCGGGTGGGCCATCACGTCGACTGGCATCTCGCGTGCGAGCGACTCGAGCGAGGCGACGTGCGCATCGATGTAGATCGCGGGCGTGAGCGCGTCGGGTAGCTCGTGATTGAAGGCGCGGAAGTAGTCGCCGCCGGCCAGCCTGATGGCGTGAAGCGACCCGACGCGGTGCGTGAAGCGGCGGACGATCTCGGGTGGCAGCTCGCGCCACAGCCGGTCGTGCCAGCAGAATTCCCCGCCGCGAAGAACGTCGTACTGCTCGAGGTCGTCCAGGTAGGCGCGCACCGTCTCCGGTGAGTCGACCGTGGTCGGCGCGTCGTGCGAGATGTGATCCGTCACGCTCGGCCGCGTGCCGAGGGTTGCGGCGCGCGCCACGACCTCCGCGACGGTGAGCGCGCCGTCGGAGTGGCGCGAGTGGGCGTGACAGTCGGTGGGACGCCAGCCGTTCATCGGTCGGGCGGCAGGGTGAAGGGGTTCGCCGTATCGCGCGCCGCGCGGGCGCTGTCGCGTGGCGCGCGAGGAGTCCGCGCGGCGCGCGGTGCCGGCGTGGCGCCAGGCACGAGGTACGGATCGGGCGGACGCGAGGGGAACCCGCTGTCGGAGGGCTGGGAGGGGCGCGGGATCGGTGCCGGTCGCGAGGGCGACGGGAAGCCGAACGCCGTGTCGGCACCCGGCATCGCATACGGATCGGTACCGTAGCCTGTCGGCGCGCACGGCTGGGTGGGATCGGTGCCGGCGATGAAGTACTCGGCGACCGAGCCCGAACAGCCCGGGCCGGCCAGCATGCCGCTCGCGGGGTCGATGTCGCGAATGACGATGCCTTCGGGGCGCGGCCAGTCCGGAGGGGCGGGCTTTCGCCGATAGACCTCGTTCATGAACGACGTCCATGCCGGCGCGGCGAGGATGCCGCCCTGCGCGTTGCCCTTGATCGTCTTCGGGCGATCGAGGCCCATCCAGACACCGGCCACGAGGTCCGACGTGTAGCCGATGTACCAGACGTCGGCGCCGTCGTTGGTCGTCCCCGTCTTGCCGCCGGCCGGGAGCCGGAACTGCGAGCCCACGGAGCCGGCCGCGGTGCCGCGCTGCACGACGTCCTTCATCATGCTCACCATCAGCCACGCCTCCTCGGGCGACATCACCGGCGCGCGCACCGGGTCGGGCTCCCAGAGGACGTCGCCGCGCGAGTTCTCGACACGCACGATGGACGTGGGGCTCGACCGGGTACCAAGGGTGGCAAAGGCCGAATATGCGGCGACCATCTCGATCGGGTAGACGTCGGCCGCGCCGATGTTGATGGAGGGGTACGGCGGGATCGGTGTGGTGATGCCGAACTTGTGCGCCATGTCGATGACGCTCTGCTCGCCGAGCTCCATGCCGACCTTGATGGCGACGATGTTGCGCGACTGGTAGAGTCCGCGCCGCATCGGCATCGGCCCCTCGAACTTCCCATCGTAGTTCTGGGGCGTCCACACGCCTCCGCCGCTCTGGGGCACGGAGACCGGGGAATCGTCGACGATGTAGGAGGGGGGCCGCCCGTTCTGCACCGCGTCGGCGTAGACGATCGGCTTGAAGGTGGAGCCAGGCTGACGCAGCGCCTGGGTAGCCCGATTGAACTTGGAGTCGTCGAAATCGCGGCCGCCGACGAGGGCCCGCACCGCGCCGGTGCGCGGGTCCATCGCGATGAAGGCGCCCTGCAGGTAGGGGGAGTTGGCGGCGGCGGCCACGCCGGCGCGCTCCGAGGCGCGCGCGAGGTAGGACTCGAAGGTCTGGTGCTTGTACGCGCCGTACTTGCCCGACTCCACCGCCTTGAGCTGGTTCTCGAGCGCGCGCTCGGCAGCCGACTGCAGGTCGACATCGAGCGTCGTGTAGACCTTGAGGCCCTGCTCGTAGAGGCGCTGTCCGAATTGCTGCTCGAGCTGCTGACGCACCCACTCCACGAAGTAGGGTGCGACATCGCCCGCCTCGGACTTGCGGGCGAGCTGCAGCGGATAGGCCTTGGCGAGGCTCGCGTCGGCATCGCTGATGGCGCCCTGCGAGCGCATCACCTCGATCACGGTGTTGCGTCGCTGGATCGCGCGCTCGGGGGAGCGGCGCGGGTTGTAGCGCTCGGGTGCCTTGGGCAGGCCGGCGAGGGTCGCTGCCTCGGCGATGTTGAGGTCGCGCGCCGACTTGCCGAAGTAGCGCTGCGACGCCGTCTCCACTCCGAACGACTGGTTGCCGAGCGCGATCTGATTGAGATAGAGCTCGAGGATCTTGTCCTTGGAGTATCGCGCCTCGATCGCGCGGGCGACCTTGGCCTCCTTGAGCTTGCGCACCAGCGACTTCTCGCGCGAGAGCCGCTCCGGAAAGATGTTCCGCGCGAGCTGCATGGTGATCGTGGAGAATCCCTCGGCGAAGCTGCGACGCCGGATGTCGGCGACGATCGCGCCGGGGATGCGCATGAAGTCGACACCCTTGTGCTGATAGAAGCGCTTGTCCTCGGTGAGGATGAAGGCGTTACGCATGAGCGGGGAGATCTGATCGAGCTTGAGCAGGGTGCGGCGCTCGAGCCCGAGCTCGGCGATGAACCGGCCGTCGGCGGCGAACAGCTTGCTGGTCTGTCGCGGCTGGTACTCGTCGAGCACATCGACTGACGGGCAGGCGCCGGCCCGGCAGACCAGCGCCCAGCTGGCGTAGCCAAAGCCGACGACGAATGCTGTGCCGAAGGCGAGCGTAGCGCCGAGCCCGCGCGAGAGCTTGGGATGGCGACGGCGAAATTTGCGGGAGAACGGGAGGTCCATCGAGCCGAATACTGGGGACCGGCGAACGCGCGGCGGGCGCCGGCGCGGCAGTCGGGAAGGTTAACGCGCGGTCTGGTGGGACACCAACGGCGTGCGTCACACGTCGGCTGACGTTCCGACCCCACAGGACCTAGGTTTGTGCCATGCAGACGAACGACGTGCTCGACGAGCTACAATGGCGCGGTCTGGTCTACCAGCACACCGACGGCGTGGCTGCGGCGCTCGCCAGCGGACCGGTCTCGGCGTACATCGGATTCGACCCGACAGGGAGCAGCCTGCACGTCGGCAGCCTGGTGGTGATCATGATCCTGGTTCATCTCCAGCGGTACGGCCACCGGCCGATCGCGCTGGTGGGCGGCGGCACGGGAATGATCGGCGACCCGGCGGGCAAGGTCAACGAGCGGCAGCTGCTGACCGTTGCGCAGGTGGCGGAGAACGCGGCGGGCATCCACGCGCAGCTCGAGCGGTTCCTTGCCTTCACCGGCCCGAGCGCGGCGCGGATGCGCGACAACGGAGCATGGCTCAACAAGCTGTCGCACGTGGAGTTCCTTCGCGACACGGGTAAGCACTTCACGGTGAACTACATGCTGCAGAAGGA
>JBBQYZ010000187.1:0-6256 GCA_038208205.1 Gemmatimonadales bacterium
GGTGTGACCAGCGACGGGCGCGTGCGCATGGAACGTGGCCTTTCCGTACCCGTACGCAGCGGTGCGGGGCGGTACTACCGTTGGGGCGAGACACGAGCGGGAGGGGAGCGCTGTCGACGATCCTAGGTCTCGGGCCCGGCGGAGTAGAACCGTCCATGGGCACCCCGTTTCACGATGCCTCGGCTGCGCTCGTCAAGTCCGGTCGTCTCGTCGCTCTCGTCGAGGAGGAGCGACCGACGAGGAACAAGCGTGCGCTCGGCCTCGTTCCGTCGATGTCGATCCAGGTATGCCTGGAACAGGCGGGCGTCGATGCAACGGATATCGACGCCGTGGCTCTGGGGTGGCGACTGGACGACACTGACGGGCCGAATGCCGAGAAGCGCGTCAGGGAATGGGTGTCAGCTGCTGTTCGGGCTTCCGGCCACGATGTCCGCCGGGGGCTCGAGATCCAGCTGGTGGGCCATCATTACGCGCACGCCTGTTGCGGCTACTTCGCCAGCGGGTTCCCGTCTGCGGTCAGCATCGTTCTCGACGGGCGAAGTGAACGTGAGGCCGTTTCGATCTGGTCGTGCCGTGGAAACAGCGTCGAGCTCGTCAGACAATGGCCGCGGTCCGCTTCGCTCGGGCGACTCTACGCTGCTGCCACAGAATGGTGCGGTCTCGGTAACTGGGACGAGGGCAAGTTCATGGGACTCGCGGCCTACGGCCGCCCGACGGAATCGAAACCGGTGGAACGATCCCCGGACGGCTTCGTCTATCCGGGGTTCACCTATTCCCCGCCTCCGACGAGCGACTACCGTTCAGACGACTACCGTTCCGACATAGACCGAGCGGCCATCCTTCGCCACCGCGAATACCTCGCTGCGCACTTCGAAACGATGTTTCCCTATGAGCGAGGCGATGGGTCCGAGATCATGGCCTATGCCGGCTTTGCTGCCAGCATTCAAGCCGCGCTGGACGATGCGGTCGGTGGCTTGGTCGACATCGCTCTCAGGGAGACCGGGGAGAAGCGGCTCGTCCTCTCGGGAGGCGTCGCTCTCAACTGCTCGATGAACGGCCGAGTCGCCGCGGACTTTCCGGAGCTCGAGCTCTACGTGCCGCCAGTTCCCCATGACACCGGCGTCAGCTACGGCGCTGCTCTTGCCGCCCGGCTGGACGAGGCGGTACCGGGGTCGCGATTGGAGCATGCCCTCTTCGGTCACGAGCCATCGGCGGACGAGTGCCGCTCGGCGGTGGCCTCCTCGGGCTTCCCCTACGAGGAGATCGGTGACGGTGTCCAGACCGTGGCCGCCACGATCGCCGACGGCGGGGTCGTGGGCTGGTTCGACGGGCGAGCGGAAGTCGGCCAGCGCGCGCTGGGTTCACGAAGCATCTTCGCCGACCCGAGGCACCGTTCGACGACGGTCCGCGTCAACGAGATCAAGGGCCGTGAGCTCTGGCGGCCGTTGGCGCCGAGTGTCCGGGCCGAGTCGTTCCACGACTACTTCGACGCGCCGGCGTCAGCCAGCAACTTGACGAGGTTCATGCTCGGAGCCGTGAGGGTCAAACCCGAGATGCGACAGTTCATTCCCGCATGCACCCACGTTGACGGCACGGCGCGACCACAGGCCGTGAGCCGACTGGCACAGCCTCGGTTCTGGGCGCTGTTATCCGAATTCGAGTCCATCACCGGCGTCCCGGTGCTCCTCAATACGTCCTTCAACCTCGCCGGCGAGCCAATCGTTCACACCCCGATGGATGCAGTGGACGTCTTCCGCCGCAGCACCCTCGATGCCTTGGTGTTGGGCAGGTTCTTCGTGCGGAAGGCGCCGTAGGTCCCAGTCGCTTGTCGTTCAAGGAGGGCCGCCCAGCAGCGGCTCCAACCGATCGAGGCGGCGGAAGACGTGGTCGGCGTAATACGCAGGCTCCCTGTGAACCTCGGGATCATCCCTGCCGGCGGCGTCGGCTTCAGTGCGCCGCACCCAGCGCTCGACCCACCAGAGCGACGAACCGAGCAGCGTCAGGCGCTCCCACCACTCGACGCGGTCGACGACGTGGTCGAGGCGCATGTCGCTGCTGGCGCTCGCTCGATAGCCGCGCCAGAACGCCTCTCGTTGAGCGGCGTCGAGACCATTCTGATCGAAGAGGTAGGCGATCTCGTCGGCGGGGTCGCCCAACCGGGTGTATTCCCAGTCGATCAGAACAGGGTTGGGCCCCCAGAGGACGTTCCCGAGAGCGACGTCACCATGAAGCGGCGCGAGTCCCTCGCCGGTTCGGAAGCTCTCGGCGTCCCGCCACGTCCCCCAACTTCTCTCGAGCTCATCAGCGGCACGCCTGAGGCGAACTTGCACCTCCGCAGGGAGAGGGCCGCGGACCCAAGGCAACCCGGAAAGGATCGAGCGCACCCGGTCTTCCGCGTACGAAGCGATGTCACCGGCTTCGCCGAGCGCCTCGACGAGATCGTCGGCGGGCTGTCCATGAACCTCGGCCACGACCGAACCGAGCTGCTCGATCGCTGCTGGACGTGCGGAGCTCAGCTCTTGTTGGTGCCCTGGAACGAACTGCATGCACATGGCCGGCGTCTCGAACCAAGCGCTCGTCGAGCGGAAGTCATACAGCACGGGCGCGGCAAGACCCCCGAACTTCTCGAGCGCACGGCCTTCGCGCGCAGCTTGCGCGCATTCGGACGGATCACCGCCGAACGCGACCCTGACCACGACGTGCGTGATGGCCTCTTCGGCGTCGAGATACGACACCTTGTAGACCGCGTGGCGGTTCCCGTCCTCGAATCGGCTCACTTCCGTGATGCGGTCGAGAGCGCACCCGACGGCATCAGAGGCATAGCCTCGAACGGCGGCGAGGCGACCCTCGTCCAAGACCCCGAGCACCACGGCATCGTACCCGGTGGTCCGGTACCGCCTCCGTCTCGGTGGTGCCCCAGCATCCTCCGAAGGGCATACCTGAGCGATCACAGCTGCGGAGGTTGCACGGCGACGTCGTCTTCCGACCCCATGGACGCATCCGCACGCAACGCGGCCTCGATCACCGCCGCGATGTCGTCCGCGTCCATGGTCTCGGTGTCGAACGTCCAATCGGCCACCGGCATCGCGGGCACCATTTCGCCGAAGCGATCGTGCGCCCTCCGAAGGAACTGGGGATCGCGAGAGAGGTTGCGCGGCATCTCGTCGGCGGTCACTCGTCTCAGCGCCACGTCGTACGAGACCAGGAGCCGAACTCGTCGCGGTTCGACCCCCGCGAGCAACTCCCGCATGAACGGCGCCTCCGCCTCGGCGTTCAGGAACGGCCCGTGCACGACGACATCCGCGCCGCGGTTGAACCAAGAACCGACCAGCCGGCCATGAACTTCCCTCGCCGCCCGCAACCTGGTCGCCGACAGGCCCTCGAAGCCACCGATCATTGAGACGACGACATCGAGGTCGATGACCGCGACAGTACGACCGCTCCCCCGCAGCCTTTCGGCGACCGCCCGCGCCACCGTGCTCTTCCCAGACCCGATGGGGCCGGATATGACGACAACCAGGGGCACAGCGCAGTCTGGCGTACGGGCGCGACCCGGCGGACACTCGAGCCGCAACGCCAACTCCCGTTCCACGACGACGGCCACACCGTCCTCGTCGTTCGACGCGGTGACCTCGTCGGCCAGCGCGACCACCTCCGGGTGCGCGTTGCCGACGGCAACCCCCAGGCCGGCCCATGACAGCATCGGCAGGTCGTTCGGCATGTCGCCGAACGCGACGACGTCGTCCGGATCGGCGCCCAGATCATCGGCGAGCCGCGCCAGGCTGAAAGCCTTCGTCACCTCTGGACCGGTGATCTGGAGTCGCCCGCCCACGCGCATCGAAGCGCCGTAGGTCACCGTCGCGAGCTCGGCGAACCCGTCGAAGAGGTCCTTCGTGGCGTGGAGCAACTCTGCCGCGGTCAACTCGGCGTGGCGCACGAGCATGTTGGCGATCGGCAATGCGAGAAGCCGTCGCGTCTCACTGAGGCTGCCGTCAGGGATCTCGACCCGCGACTCGGAAGCCCACTCGTGGGCGGGCTGGAAGCCGCGTTCGCACGCCACCGCGACGCCTGGTACAGCGAGGCGCAACTCGTGGACGAGGCGGAGCGCAGTCTCGGCAGGCAAGGCGTGCAGCTCGAGCACCGACGACGTGTGGAGGTCGAAAACGATTGCTCCGTTGGCGCAGATCGCGATGCCGTGATGGCCGGTCAGCTCGGCGATCACGTGCATCGACCGCGGCGACCGCCCGGTCACGAGGACAAAGGGAACGCCCGCGTCCTCGGCGGCTGCGACCACCCGGGCGGTGCGAGGCGAGACCGTGGCGTCGGAGCGCAGCAGGGTGCCGTCGAGGTCGCTTGCGATCAAGCGGACCGGCATCAGGCGCTGCGCCGGTCAAGCGCCTCTCCGACGAGGACTCGGCGGACGGTCGCCTCGCGGACTCGTGAGCCCGTACGCCTCTCGGTCGCTCCGGGCTTCATGCACCGCCGGCGCTGCCGCCGTGCCGATCGCCGCACAGGAGGAGATGCTCGCCTCGGACCGTGTCGCGGTTCTCGTCGACGCTGTGGAACGCGAAGGTCATCGAGAGACGCGTCGAAGCGGTCGCATTGATCCCGACGGAGTGGAACAGGAGGCTGTCGATCAGAAGGACGCCGCCAGCGGGCATCGGCACGGGGAGGGCCTGCCGACGCACGTGGTCGTACTGCGCGTGCGAGGCCGCCCACGTGCTGGTCTGCCCGCCGACGGGCGCGTCCTGCACCTCGGCAAACGGCAGCAGGTGGCTGCCGGGGACGACGTGCGTGGCGCCCCGCTCGGTGGTCGCCTCCTCCAGGTAGATCAATGCCGTGATGAAGTTCCGGGACCACTGCAGCGTGTCCCGGTGCAGCGCAAACCGGAAGTCGCCCGCCAGGTTCCTGGTGGCGTGGTTGTGGCGACTGAGGAGCAGCTCGATGTTCGGCCCCAGCAACGAGATCAGTGGCCGTTGCAGCACTCCTAGTGCGAGCACCTCGGCGAAGACCGGATCCCGGTCGAGCACCGAGTTGATGCGCCGCACCTCCCCGGCGTCGTTCCTCGCGAAGGGCGGCACCTCAGCTGCGATGTCGTGGGCGACGACGTCACGCATCCTCTCGACGAACGACGAGGGGATCAGGTGCGGGACGCGCAGATAGCCGATCTGCCGGAACGCCATGTACTCGGCGTGGGTGAGCGACCGTCCCTCTCCGCTCTCGTCGAGGAGGGCGAGCGGTCCGAGCGGATCGTGCCGGGGCACGTCCACAAGAAGGGCGGTGTCACGTCCAGTGGCTGCATCGCGGTCCATTCGCCATCCTTTCGACGTGAGGGATGAGCACAGTAACGAGGCTTTCGCGCTGCGCCATCGTTCCCGTTACGGTCGCCCGGGCGCGATCGCCGCCAGCTGGGCGTCGACCCACACGGGCAGCGGATACCGCATCGCGACGGCGCGGCGCGCATCGAAGCGCTTCGCGGCGTCCTCTGCGGTCAGCGAAAGCAACTCAGCGATCGCGGTTGCCTGCTCCTCGAGGTCGAACGGGTTGACGATGGTCGCGACGTCGCAGAGCGCCTCAGACGCGCCGCATCCCTCGGAGAGGATCAAGCCACAGCTGCGCTCGTTCAACAAGCTGGTCTCGAACGCCGTCAGGTTCTGCCCGTCGAGGATGGAGTTCAGGACCACGAGGTCGGCGTGTGCCAGCAACCCGAGCGTCAGCGAGACGTCGTCGTCGACGACCAGGCGGACCAGCTCCTCACCGAAGCGCTCGTTGACCGCGGCGACACGGCGTTCCGCGTCCGCGAGGTACTGAGCGTTCACGTCGACGTAGAGCCGGTTGGGGTTCATCTTGACGAGCATCCGGGCAGCTCGGACCTGGTCACTGCGCTCGGCCGCCAACGCGAACGCGGTGATGGCGCGACCGGCGTTCTTGATCGGATCGGTACGCCCGGCATGGACGACGAGACGCCGGTCCCCCACCCACGACGCCACGTCGGGTGCCGGCCGCGGTGGCCGCGCCTCGAGCGAAGCGGGGCTGTACCCGAGCGGCATGGCGCGAAAGCGCGTGCATCGACCTGCGAACTGGACCTCGTTGCGCTTGTGGTCGACCACGGCTCCCGGCACGTTGTCTTCGATGCAGCAAAGGATGTTCCAGACCCACCGCTCGGCGAAGAAGCCGACGACGTCGGCGGCCAGGAGGCGCTCCAGCAACGGCGTCCGCACGAACGAAGGCAACACCCGCCACCCGTCCGCCGCTG
>JBBQYZ010000188.1:0-6243 GCA_038208205.1 Gemmatimonadales bacterium
GATCGCGAGCACGTCGTCGTCGCTCGCGTTCGCGAGCGCGTCCATCGTCCCGAAATGGCGCGCCAGGAGCTGGGCCGCGGTCTGGCCCACATGTCGGATGCCGAGCCCGAACAGCAGGCGTGAGAGGGGCTGCGCCTTGGACGCGGTGATGGCGTGCACGAGGTTCTCCGCCGACTTGTCGGCGAAGCGCTCGAGTGACGTGAGCTGCTCGACGGTCAGCGCGTACAGGTCGCCGACGTCATGCACCATCCCGGCCGCGATGAGCTGCTCGATGCGCGCGTACGACAGGCCGCGGATGTCCAGCGCGCCGCGCGACGCGAAGTGCACAAGCGCCTCGAGCTGCCGATCGGGGCAGGCCACGTTCGGGCAGTAGATCGCCACCTCCTCCTCATCGCGCTCGACTGGCGTACCGCACGACGGACACCGCTTCGGGACCGGTGTTGGCCTGGGGGGGGTGGCTGGATCGCGCTTCTCGGGCACGGGGCCGATCACCTGGGGAATCACGTCACCCGCGCGCTTCACCTGCACCACGTCGCCGATGCGCAGATCCTTCGCCCGAATCAGGTCGAAGTTGTGCAATGTCGCCAGCCGCACGGTGGTGCCCCCGATCTCCACCGGCTCGAGCACGGCGAACGGGTTCAGGGAGCCCGTCCGTCCCACGTTCACCTGGATGGCGGTGAGCCGCGTCTCGGCGATGTCGGGGGCGAACTTGCGCGCGATCGCCCACCGCGGCTCCCGTCCGCCGACCACGCCCAGCTCGTCCTGCAGGCGCAGGCTGTCCACCTTGATCACCCCCCCGTCGATCGCGAAGTCGAGCTCCGCGCGCAGGCGGCTCTCCACGTCGCGCGTCCACTCATGCACATCCGTCAGGGCCGAGCAGCGCTCGCGATCCGGCGCCACGGGGACTCCCCATCGCGAGAGCGCCTCGAGCAGCTCCCACTGGGTATCGAATGGCAGCGCGGTGCCGCGCGGTACAGCGACCGCATAGCCGAAGAATCGCAGTGGCCGCGTGGCAGTGATCGAGGGGTCGAGCTGCCGCAATGCGCCTGCCGCCGCGTTCCGCGGATTGGCGAACACCGGCTCCCCGGCGGCCACACGCTCCTGGTTCATCCGTTCGAACCTGGTGAACGGCATGTATACCTCGCCGCGGATCTCGAGCAGCGAGGGCACGTCGTCCCCGCGCAGCCTGAGTGGTACATCACGCAGTGTACGCAGGTTCGCCGTGACGTCCTCGCCGACCGCACCGTTGCCGCGTGTCGCGCCGACCGCGAGCACGCCGCCGCGGTAGGTGAGGCTCACCGCGGCGCCGTCGATCTTGAGCTCCACCACGTAGCCGGCGCGTCGCGCGTCATCGCCGACGAGTCGCGCGATCCGCTCCTCCCACGCCGACACCTCGGCCTCGGTGAAGGCATTGCCGAGCGAGATCATCGGCACGAGGTGGGTGTGTTTGGCGAGCGCGCTCGCCGGCTCGGCACCCACGCGCATCGTCGGAGAGTCGGAGGTCCGCAGCGATGGGTCGGCTGCCTCGAGCTCCTGCAGCTCACGAAAGGCGCGATCGTACTCGGCGTCCGGGAGCGTAGGGCGGTCGAGCACGTAGTAGTCGTGCGACGCCTGGTGCAGCAGCGCGCGAAGCGCTGCCGCACGGCGCTCGGGAGGGACGCGGGCCATGTCGGTACGGCTCAGCCCTTGGCCTCTTCCTCGAGCACCTGCATCGCAACCGTCACCAGGCGCTCCAGCTCCTCGTCAGCGGCGCGCGGCAGCAGCGTTTCCGCCCAGGTGTGCTCCTCACCCTTCGCGTAGCGGTCGAGCAGGCGGCGGAGGAACCCGACGAGCGCCACGCGCTGCAGGTCGGACTTCCGCTGCGCGAGCCCCACGTCCTCCTGACTGTGCAACAACGACTCGAAGCGGTGGGCGTTGCGCAGCGCTTTGGCGGTGAGCGACGCGACGGTCTGGCAGAAGCGCACGTCGGCGTCGCCGAACGGCTCGGCGTCACGCTCGGTGCGGAGGAAGATCGCGCCGATCATCGAGCCTTCCCAGCGGATCGGCACGACGACGATCGATCGCACGTTGCGCGTGTCGAGCTGCGTCTTGATGCTGCGCAGCGAGGGGTCGTTCGCCGCGTCGGGGATGAACACCGTCTCGCCGCTCTCGAAGGCGCGCTTCAGCTCGGGGTAGCGGTTGAGATCCACGACCAGGTTGCGAATGGTCGGATCCTCGTAGCTGGCGACGAGCCGAACTTCGTCCTTGTCGCCCGAGAGGAAGATGGCGCAGCGATCGAGGCCGAAGGTCTGGCCGAGCTTCCGGGCGATCGTCTGCAGGACGTCGACGAAATGAAGGGAGGCGGAGACCTCCTCCAGGATGTCGACGATCGCCGCAAGGTGGTCCCGCTCGCGCTGCAGCTCGGCGACGCGCGCGCGCAGCCGCGCGACGTCGTCACCGGTGGTCGGGGCTTCCTCCGTCGGCGCCGTGGGGCTCGGTACCCCGTGCGTCTGCGTCATTCTTGGCGGATTGGTGCGCGTTGAACTCGTCGCCGCCGAAGCGCACCACCTTGTTGCGCCCCGTCTCCTTCGCGACGTAGAGCGCGTCGTCGGCGGTGCGCACGAGGGCGTCGCTCTGATCGATCTTCGGATGCGGCCACCCCGACACGCCAAAGCTGCTGGTGCGCTGAAGGGTGCCACCGTCGAAGGTGAATGTATGAGCCTCGATCCGTTTCCGCACCCTCTCGGCGAAGGTCACCGCCGCGTCGAGCACCGTGCCGGGGAGCAGCAGCAAGAACTCCTCGCCGCCGTAGCGACCGACGCGGTCGATCTCGCGCGCCTCGTCCCGAAGGATCTTCGCGAGCTGCTTGAGCACCTCGTCGCCGGCCTGATGTCCGTAAGTGTCGTTCACGCTCTTGAACTTGTCGAGGTCGCACATCACGAGCGAGAACGGCTCGTTGAGCCGCTCGGCGTGCAGGTACATCTCCTCGATGCGCTCGTTGAGGTGGCGCCGGTTGTCGAGCCCCGTGAGGCCGTCCGTCTGCGACATGTATCGCAGCCGCTCGTTGACCTCGAGTAGCTCGCGCTCGCGCTCCTCGAGCGCCTCCTGCAACCGCTTGATGCGCAGCATCGACCGCAGCCGCGCCTTGAGCTCGGCGAAGTCGATCGGCTTGGTGATGTAGTCGTCCGCGCCCGCCTCGAGTCCCTGGACCTTGTCCTCGGTGGAGTCGAGAGCGGTCTGCATGATGATCGGGATGAACGGCAGCGACTTGTTCGCCTTGATGCGGCGTGCGACCTCGATGCCATCGATCTCCGGCATCATGACGTCGAGGAGGATCAGGTCGGGGGGCGACTTCTCGACCATCGCCAGGGCATCCGCGCCGTTGTAGGCCGCCTCGGTGCCGTACCCCCAGCTCTCGAGGCGGACCCGGAGCACCTCGATGTTGTCCTCATGGTCGTCGACCACGAGGATATGTCCGCGCGCTACGGAGCTGGAGGGAGATTCACCGCCCGCCCCCGCGCCGCTCGCGGGGACGGTGACCTCCTCAGCTGGCATTCTGGGTGGCGTCCTTGCCCAGGAAGCGCTGGACCTCGGCTACCACGGCCCGAGGCTCGCACGGCTTGGCGAGGTAGCCGTCGCAGCCGACCTCCATCGCCTTCTCGCGGTCGGACGCCAGGGCATGCGCCGTGAGCGCGATGATCGGGATGTCGCGCGTGATCGGATCGTGCTTGAGCACCTGGGTCGCCTCCCAGCCGTCGATGATCGGGATCGAGATGTCCATCAGGATCAGATCGGGCCGCTCGGCACGGGCCTTGGCAATGCCTTCTTCACCGTTCAGCGCCTCGCTCACCTCGTAACCGAAGTGGCGGAGGATCGTGGAATAAACGATGCGGTTGTCCTCGTTGTCCTCGACGAGCAGGACGGTCTTTCCGTTCTTAGCCATGCATTGCCTCACACCGCTGGCACGTGATGAGATCGCGACCGGTGACCGCAGGCGAGTGGCGGAAACACCGGAATGTCCGGCACGAAGAGTCAGGCCTCGGGACTGGACACTTTGTCGACCTGAGGAACCGTTGATCGCACAAGCTGTCCGCAGCCACGCAAGTTCCAAACCACCACCGACCTCCACTGTACGCCACCATGTCCTACGCAGGCCCGTCCCGAAGCGCCGACTCCTCTCGCTCTTCGCGCCCGTCGTCACCCGTGAAGAGTTCGTCCTCGCGCCCCTCCGTCGAGCTGTCGGCAGACGGCGGTGCTGACTGGCAGCGGCTCTCCGTCTTCGGTGCCGGCCTGGCGCTCGGCATCGCCGTGGGAGCGGGGGTGGCGCTCATCACGACACCTCGTACCGGCGTCGAGACGCGTGCGGTGCTCCGATCGCGCGCGGCACGACTCCAGCGCACGACGTCGCGGCGCGGACGCGACGCCTGGGACGATCTCCACGACGAGCTCCAAAAGGCGACCCGCGCCCTGCGCCGTCGCAAGATGCGGCGACTCGCACGGCGAGAGCTGGCGCGCGAGTCGTCGCTCGACTGAAGTGCGGGGACCCTGGTCAGCGACTCGACCAGGGGTGCGGCCCTCGGCGTGCAGTCCTCAACGAAGCGACTGCAGCTCGTCGGTGGCTTCCTGCTGGTACCGACGGTCGTTGAACTCACTCGGGGTCGCGCGGATGGTCGCCTCGTACTGCGCGCGCGCGCGGTCCCGGTCGCCGCGTGCGGCGTAGACGCGCGCGAGGTCGAGGTGATGCACGAGCCGGTTCGGCTCGGCCGACACCGATTCTTCCATGTAGCGCTGCGCGTCGTCCCAGTTCGCGGAGTCGAACACCCGCCCACCCAGGAACGTCTTTGCCATGAAGCGCGTCATCCCGCTCAGGCGCATGATGTTGTAGTTCCACATCCCCATCACGTGCAGGGCACCGGGCGACTTGGCATTGATCTTCAACGCCGCGAGCGCCTGGCTTCGCACGTCGCCGGCATGGCGCACCTGGTCCTTCTTGCCGAGCGAGAGTGCCTTGCGGCCAAGGGCGCGCGCCAGATGAAAGTGACCCTCCGCGTCGCCGGGGTTCGCCTCGACGGCCCGCCGCGCGTATAGTTCCGCCAGCGTGTACAGTCGGTCGCGCTCCTCACGGCTCGCGTTGTACTCGCCGACGTCCACTGCCTCGCGCGTTGCCTTCCAGAGCGCCTCGTACGACTTGGGGTCGGACCGTACCGCCTCCTCAAACTGCCGGAGCGCGGCTGGGGCATTCATCGCTGCATGCTCACGGTCGCCGAGCGCGATGTGCTCGCTGGCCGACTGCGCGAACACCCGAATCGGCACGACGGCGAACGACAGCACGGCAGCGGCACCGAGGAGGCGACGCGGGGTCGCGATGGTCATGAACATGAAAGACTCCAGGATCCAGGTGAGCGAGCAACCAGTCACGTACAGACGCAGGGAGACGCCGGGGGATGGCACGCGCCGGCAGAGGCCGTCGGCGTCTGCCCGCCAGTGTACGGATACCCCGGAGACCGGTCAATGCTCGCGCTGAGGCTGATCGAGCGGAAACGCGACGGTGGTCGCATCGAGGCGGGCGAATGGCGTGCACTTGCCAACGCGTACGCCGCTGGCCACGTCCCGGACTACCAGATGGCCGCCTTTCTGATGGCCTGCTTTATCCGCGGCCTGGACCGCGCGGAGACTGGTGCGCTCACCGAGGCGATGTTGCGCAGCGGCGACACGCTCGACCTGGCGTACCTCGAGAAGCCGCGCATCGACAAGCATTCCACGGGCGGAGTGGGAGACAAGGTGTCGATCGTCCTCGCGCCACTCATCGCCTCGCTCGGGGTCACCGTGCCGATGATGTCGGGGCGCGGACTGGGACACACCGGGGGTACCCTCGACAAGCTCGAGTCGATTCCGGGATTTCGCACCGACCTCTCTCTGGCCGAGACCCGCGGGCAGCTCGAGCGCCTCGACTGCGCGCTCATCGGACAGACGGCCGAGATCGCGCCCGCCGACCGCAAGATGTACGCGCTCCGGGACGCGACTGGCACCGTGGAGGCGATCCCGCTCATCGCCGCGAGCATCATGAGCAAGAAGCTCGCGGAAGGCCTGACTGGCCTCGTGCTCGACGTGAAACGTGGCTCCGGCGCCTTCCTGCCGGAGCTCGACCGCGGTCTCGAGCTCGCGCGCGTGATGATCGACCTCGGCGCCGACCACGATTGCCCGGTCGTGGCGCTCCTCACCGCGATGGATCGGCCACTGGGCCGCGCCTGCGGTAACGCGCTC
>JBBQYZ010000189.1:0-6242 GCA_038208205.1 Gemmatimonadales bacterium
GTCCGGTGAGCTCGTCGACGATTTCGTCGGCAGTCATCCGGGGTTCCGTCGCCTGCCCGATCCGGTGGTGCACCGCCGCCGCGTGACGTTCGTGCGCGCCGGATACTGGGTCATCGTCGATACGATCGATGCCGACGGACCGCACGAGGCGATAGTGCATCTGCATCTCGCGGCGGGGGCTCGCGTCACCGTGCGCTCACCAGCCAGCGCTCAGGTAGACGTCGGTACCGGCGAACAGTCGGCGCGAGTACTGCTTCACGCGGGAGGTGAGGCCAGCGCCTTCGACTGGGGCGAGGACTGGGTCTCACCCGCCTACGGAACGCGCGTTCGCGCTCCGTACGGACGCGTTGCGATTCGCGGTACTGGACGACGCCACATCATCACCGTCGTGCTGCCCATCGAGAGGGAGGGGGGGCGCGGAATTCAGGACGTCGCGTGCCAGGGCGGATCCGGAGTGCGAATCGAATTCGAGGACGTCCACGACCTTCTTCTCTTCGGCCAGGCGGGCACCGGGCACGCCGTCCCCGTAGAGATGAGCGCTGACGCAGCGCTCGTACGGCGCTCGGCGTCGAGCGGGAACACGCTCGCCGTTGTGCTCTTCGGGCGGACGGCGAGGCTCGAGGTTGGCCCTCTGGTCTTTCACGCCGCCGGCGCCGCCGAGTTCCGGCGTACCGACGCCGGTTGGCACGTGCTCGGCGACGGGCGAGTCGACGTGAACGACGGTTAGCTGCCGCCGCCGCGACGCGAAAGGAGCTTCACTGCTCCGCTCACTGCCCTGGCAACGGCCGACCGCAGGGGATGGGGGATGAGAACCCATTCGTCCGCGACGCGCACCGCATGCTTCTCGAAGCGGCGCTTGAAGTCCGAGATCCGTCCGAGCCGTTCCTCTCCCTCGCTATCCTCGGCGGGCACCCCGCCGTAATCGAACCAGGACGTGCCGGCGTCCCGTCCCCACCTGATCAGATCCCACAGCAGGGGATAGCCGAGCGAGAGATTCTTGAACTCCGGTACGCGGGCCGAAGCGCCGATGTCGTACGCGGCATGGTCGACGTTGTTCAGTCCCAGCGCGAAGGCGATGAGTGCGTCGCCGCCCACCTTCTCCGTCCGATAGAGCCCCATGAGGCGAGCGAGCGAGGGCTCCGCGAGCGCGAAGCGGATCGTCGGCGCGTAGTCCATTTCCACATGATCGGCGCCGGTTCGCGCGAGGGTCTCGCGCATCAGTGCGTTCATGCGCGGTGAGTCGCTCTCGTCGCGGATCGGGCGCATCTCCACTGGATACTTCGCGAGCGCCCGGATGTTTTGCCGTACCCCCTGACTGAGGGACGCCAGGTGGGTGGCGTTGTCGCTCCCCCGGAGGTCGGTCGCGAGAGTGTATTCGTAGTTCGTGACATCGGACAGTCTCGCGAATCCGTACCCGCGGGCGACTGCACCGAGCCGGTCACGCGCGTCGGGGTCGCGAGAGAAGCACTCGAGATGCACGCGAAGGGCGCGAGAGTCCTTCCGACATGACTCGTCGAGGGCCATGATGGCAGCGTTGGCCGTTTCCGCCGGAAGCGCAGCGCCCACGCGGAGCACGCGTACGACGTGGTGTCCTGGGAGGGCCCGACTCGGATGCCGTTCCACCCCGAGCGCACCCAACTCCCCGCCCGCCCCTTCCACAACGAGGAGCGAGGTATTGATTCGTGGGAACGCTCGGGCCCATGCGAGGCGGGCCCGTACCGGTAGCGGGCAGCCGGCCGACAGCAGCTCCCCCTCCCGGCGCTCGCGCTCGGGAGTGATTCCGTGTAGCCATTGCACCTGAGAGCGCCCAGCGGATGTCGTCATGCCATCTTCCAATGATCGGGCGATGAAGCTGCGTCGAAAGCTCGAAACGGCGCGGCGTCTGGGCCTGCGTGGTGTCGTGCAGGCGCTCGCCTCGGCGACGAGCCACATGCTCTGGACTCGAGAGGGGCTCGTCGTGTTTCAGATGCGGCCCGAACAACTTAATCCGATCGCTCCCGAGCTGAGTGGCGTACGGTGGACGATCCGTAGCGCCACGGTCCCGGCATTTCTCGCCGGGGATCGGGTGACCAGCCCCGAGAGCCTCGCCGCCGAGCTGCGATCGGCTCGGCCCGGCCAGCGCGTGCACTGGATCGAGGTGCAGGGTACCGTGATCAGCTGGGGATTCTCCACCCCGGCCGCCGGCTCCTGGCCGCTGACGGAAACGCGGAGTCGCCTGACGGTTCCCATGGGGGGGGTTTGTCTGACCGCGTTCGAGACTCTACCGGCGTATCGCGGGCGTCGCCTCTACCCCGCGATCCTCACGCAGATCGTTCAGGAGCGGTTTCGGGAGGGCGCGCCGACGGCGTTCATCTGGTGCCGCCAGGAGAACGTGGCGTCGTACCGCGCCATCGAGCGGGTGGGGTTCCGGAAGATCGCCTTCCATCGCTACTCGCGGCTGCTCGGCGTGGTTCGTCGCTCGGACGCCGCGCCCACTGGGTGACCTCGTGCACGTGCAGGGCTACTGTTCGTGGGCGTACTTCACCACATCATCGATGGAGACCGTAGCGACGTGCACTCGACAACAATCGCGCGACCGCGTCGCATCGCGCATATCATGCCCTGGCCGAGCGTGGGTGGCACCGAGCACGCGCAGGCACGACTTGCGCGAGCGGTGGAGGGCGAAGAGTTCACCAGCGTCGCCTTCTGTCTGAGGAACGCGGCACCAGTGGCCGCGTTGTTCGAGGAGGGGCGAATTCCCGTCGTCGAGTACGAGTCGGCGGAGCCCAGCGTGCGACATCCCCGCGCCTACCTGCGTGCCTCCGCATCGCTCGCGCGGAAGCTCCGCGCCGAGCGGGTGAATCTGGTGCATTTCGCCGACGTCATGGCCGCACATCGTGGCTCGCTCGCTGCGCTGATGGCAGGTATCCCGGCCATCTCGCAGGTCCGGAACGCGTTTCCGCACGTGCTCTCGCTCCGCGATCGAACCTTTCTCGCGCCGATCCGCCGCTTCGCCTTCGTCTCTGCCGATGCCTGGCGGGTCTTCGGCTATCCGGTGAAAGGCGACCGCGGGATGGTGCTCTACGATGGCATCGATCCGCATCCTCCGGACCCGGACGCGCGACGCCTGGTGCGGCAGGAGCTCGGGATCGCGCCCTCGGCTCGCGTGATCGGCATGGTGGCGCGCGTTGCGGCGCAGAAGGACTACCCCACGCTCGTCGATGCGGCGGCTGAAGTGGTCGCCTCGCGCCCTGACGTCCGCTTTCTCATCGTCGGCCAGCATTCCGGAGTCGCGG
Source organism: Gemmatimonadales bacterium (assembly GCA_038208205.1). Taxonomy (GTDB): domain Bacteria; phylum Gemmatimonadota; class Gemmatimonadetes; order Gemmatimonadales; family Gemmatimonadaceae; genus AG11. The sequence continues at coordinate 3,276 of JBBQYZ010000189.1, forward strand.
CGTACGCCGAACACTACGCGATGATCCAACGCCTGCTCGATGAACGGGGGATCCGGCAGCAGTTCATCTTCACCGATCACCGCGCGGACGTGGAACGGGTGATCGCCGCGATGGACGTCTGCGTGCTGTCCACGCACCAGGAGGGCCTGCCCCTGGTCATCCTCGAGGCGATGGCCCAGTCCAAGCCATTCGTCGGCACGAGTGTCGGGGGCATCCCCGAAATCGTACGGGACGGCGACACCGGCCTGTTGGTGCCGCACGCCGACGCTGCCGCCCTCGCGCGCGCCCTCGCCCGGATGCTGGATGACGAGGTGTTCGCCTCCCGGCTCGGCGCGAATGGTCAAGCACTCGTGCGCGGTGAATTCAGCCTGGCCAGCTTCCGGGAGCGCACCTGTGCGCTTTACCGGTCAGTCCTGCGGGCGTGATCAGTTGAGCGCGACCAGCTATCCGTCCGTGGGGGCGTGGAATTCGGGCTCATGGCGCGCGGGCGTCGCGGAAACGCCGCGAGAGCGCCGCACTCGGCGGTGCATGGCCTCGGCAATCCACTTCCAGTAGACCACTGGCCAGCGGGAGCTACGCATCCAACCGTTGGAGGCACGGGGGCGCGCCAGCAGCGCCGCGTAGATCTCCTCGAACCGTGCGACGTACCGGTCGATCAGAAATTCCGCCTCTACACGCCGCCGACCCGCTGCGCCCAGCTCACGCCGCCGCGCTGGGTCGGCCGCCAGGGTCTCCATGGCGGTCGCGAGTGCTAACACATCTCCAGGGGCGAAGTGCAGACTCGAGCGCCCTCCGCCACTGACCTCCACGTGCGCATCGATGGCCGTCGTGATCGTCGGGAGCCCGAACACGCCCGCCTCGGCAAGGGTCAGCCCGAACGACTCCTCGAACGACGCCGACACGAGCACGTCGGTGGCATCCCGCAACACGGCACCCACGTCGTCCCGCCGGCCAAGAAAGTGTACCTGGCCCGCGATGCCTTCGTCTGAGGCGAGCGCGCGCAGCTCGGCGTCGAGTGCCCCGTCCCCGCACACCAGCATCCGGCAGTCGCCGCGCCGTCGGCACACGAGGGCAAAGGCACGGAGCACCACACCGGTGCCCTTGCGCGGGATGAGCGACCCCACGACGGTAAAGACGGTGTCGTGCACGTCGATGCCTAGCGCGCAGCGGAGGCCGCGCTGGTCTCCCCGCCCCAGCCGCTCGGGGTCGACTCCATTGTAGACGACCACGGCCCGCGCCGCGGGGAAGCCGTCGGCGAGGAGTCCGCGGATGGCCCCATGGCTGACACCGACCGCCAGAGAGACCTGATGCAGCAGCGACCATCGGCGCTCGTCGGCCGTGGGAACGATGTGCAGATGAGCGAGCAGCGGGATCCTGGCGCGGCGGGCGGTCGGAAGCAGCGCCTTGACCGGATCGAAGTCGTTCGCGTGAATCAGCCGGACGTCGTGCTTCTCGACGATCTCGGCCACCGCGTCGACGAGCGATCGCTCCGGCCACAACGACTCGGCGCACGTCGCCAATCCCTCCGAGCGGTAGACGGGGACTCCCAGCGCCGCGGCCGCGCCGGCCAGTGCACCCGCGTTGCAGAGCAGGATCGGCGCGTAGCGCTCACGGTCGAGGCCCGCCATCAGGTCGAGGAGACAGCGCTCGCTGCCGGTGATCCAATCGAGCCCGTGATGGACGAAGAGGATCGACACTCCGCCGGCGCGGTCAGACAAGGAGATACGGCTCGTAGAACTCGCGATCCTGCTTGTACCAGGCGTGCGCTCCGAACGGCAACTGGCCGCCGGTCATCTCGAGCCAGCGGCGCGGCGTCTGGTCGAAGGCGAAGAGGCGCGCGACCTCGGGGCTCGGCAGCGTGAAGCCAGGGTTGTAGCGTGTCGCGGCCTCGCCGAACCACATGTCCTCGTACATCTCGCGGGGGTCCTTCAGCCACAGTGCGATGTCGTGTCGCACGTTGTTGAAGTAGTGCAGTCGCTTCAGGTACCTGAGCGGCAGCGCCGCCACCTGCGCCGGGCGCGAGTGCCGAGCGCAGAAGTTCCGCCAGTACTGCTCGGGATCTATCGCGTACGCGGTGGAGTGGAACACCTGGAGGAAGCTCTCGACCTTTCGCAGCGCGAAGCCGCCGTTGTACACCACGGCTGGCATTGCCGCGTCGCTCACGTTCGGCGCGCCGATGAAGTCGAAGCCGCGTGCGCACCACTCGAGGAGCTGGTCCGACAGCACGATCGCGTCGAGGTGGTGGGTGAGGATGTAACGATAGTCGCGGAACCGCTCGTAGAAGTCAGGCGACATCAGCATGCGTGTGTGCGCATCGACGCTGCCGAAAAACGCGGGACTGACCCGCACGATCTCGAAGTCGGGCGCGTCGACGGGCATCTTCTCGGGAGCGATCATGAACCGGTCGAACGGGCCGAGGTAGTGCCGCAGGTGGCGGAGCGAGATCTCGTCGTCGGGAGTGAACCCTGGCCGGCTGGACAGCGGAACCACGATCGCCACTTCCTTGCTCGGCCGGTGCGGTGCCGTGGGGCGGAACATCATCATCGGCTCGGGCTGGGCGCGAGGACCACGGGCCCGGCGCCTCGAGTCGCCCCGACTCCCATCGCGTGCTTCACATGGTCGGCGAGCCGAATCGAGAGCGCGACGATCGTCAGCGTGGGATTGATGTATCCGCCGGTGGGGAACACCGAACAGCCGGCCACGTACAGGTTGGACACCCCGTGCACGCGCCCTGTCGGGTCCACCACCCCCTGCGTCGGGTCCTCGTGCATCCGCGTCGTTCCCATGTGGTGGTGCAGTCCCGGTCCCACGAGCATCGGGCGACCCCGCTCGTCGCGCTCGATCTCGTACCGTCCAAGCCTGGCCCGCTCGATCTCGCGGACGAGCAGCGCCTCCGCCCGACGGACGCTGTCGATGTCGGCATCGCGCCATTCCCAGTGGAGTCGCGCTCGGCGCGCACCGAGCGCG
>JBBQYZ010000190.1:0-6231 GCA_038208205.1 Gemmatimonadales bacterium
GATCGAGTCGGTGAGGGTGGAGATGTGCGTCTCAGTGATCGAGTCCCCTCCCAACAGGCTCTCCGTGGTGGAGGTGAACAGTCCCGTGATCTCCTCGTGCTTGATGAACGAGGTGAGGCCGATGACGAACTCCCGGAACGCCTTCGGCGTCCCCACGTGCTCCAGCGCCGAGAGGCTGTCGAGGGCCACCCGGTGCGGCTTGAAGTCGCGGATCGCCGCCTGGATCGTGACGAGCCAGTCCTCCAGTCCCGACACGTCGGGGTAGTCGCAGACGATTCGCAGCAGCCCGTCGCGCTCCATCTTGCCGAAGTCGAAGCCCCAGCCGGTGGCATTGCGCGCGAGCTGGTCGCGGCTCTCCTCGAATGCCAGGAGCAGGCAGCGCTCGCCGTTCGTCGCGCCCCCCTGCAGGAACTGGGTGACGGTGAGCGTCTTCCCCGTGCCGGTGGCCCCCGACACGAGAGTCACCGAGTCGCGGAACAGCCCGCCGCCGCACATCGTGTCCAGCGCCGCGTTGCCCGACGAGATGCGCACATCCGACGACTTCATGCTCAGGTGCATCGCCGACAGCGGGATGACGATCACTCCCCCATCGGGCACGATGGTGAAGGGATACTCCCCCTTCTGGTGATCGCAGCCGCGGAACTTGAGGATCTCGATCGTGCGGCGACGGCTCTCGTCCTCCAGCACGTTGCGCAGGATCATCACGTTGTCGGCGATGAACTCCTCCACGCCGAACCGGGCGATGGGCCCGTAATCATCGGTGCGCTCGGCGGTGAGCACCGCCGTGACGCCGATCGCCTTGAGCGCCGAGGCGATGCGAAAGAGCTCGCTGCGGACGATCGACTGGTCGGAGAACTGGGAAAACACCGCGCCCAGCGAGTCGACGGCGACGCGCTCCGCCTTCACCTTGCGCACCGCGTGCTGCACGCGCGCGAGCAGCGCCCCGAGGTCGAAGCCTCCCGCCTCGATCGTGTCGATCGTCGGATCGGGAGAGGCGTCGACGAACGCCAGCATCCCCTCCTCCTCCCACCGCCCGAGATCCCAGCCGAAGCTGAGCATGTTCTTGCGGATGTCGCTGGCCGATTCCTCGAAGGTGACGAACACCCCCGGCGTCCCGGCTTGGATCCCCGCGGCGAGGAACTGCACCGCGAAGATCGTCTTCCCGCTGCCCGCGGTGCCGGAGATGAGGGTGGTGCGGTTTCGAGGCAGCCCACCCTTGGCGATGATGTCGAAGCTCGAGATCCCGGTGGCGATCTTCTCGACCGCCGTGTGTGTCCCACGCGCGGTCATGCGACCCCGCTGTCGTGGGCGCCGCTCCCGCTGCCGCGGATGGAATGGACTTCCAGTCCCAGCAGTACCTTCTCCGTGTTCGACAGATCGCCGATCACCCGACGCAGGGGAAGGGGGAGCGACTTGATCAGCGTCGGAGTCGCGAGGATCTTCTCGTCCTCGGCCATGTCCGGGAATTCGAGCACGTCGATGATCTCGAGCTCGTATTGCCCCTCGAGCTCCTGCTCGCAGATGCGCTGAAGATTGGCGATGGCGGTGCCGGTGTGCGAGCTCGCGCTCGTCACGAAGAGCCGCAACAGGTACTTGCTCAGGGTTCCCTCCCGAACGATGCTGGGTGTGCCTGCTACTCGTTCACCGGCCCGCATGGTGCCAGCAGGTCGCATGGCGCGGGCCCGCCGGTTGCATGACCTGCGCCATGCCAACCGATCGACCGACACCCCGCTCGCGCCGATGGCTCTACCGCGACAGCTCCCGCTTCTCACGGCATAGCCGAAGATGACCGACACTCCAGCTTCCAGCGTCGCTCCCACCGACGTCACCGTCTCCTCGGACGCGACGCCCTGGGACCGGCTGCGGGCGATCATCGAGAGCCTGGCCGACGGCATCGTGATCGTGGATCACCGCGGGGTGATCCGCTTCGCGAATCCGGCCGCGGCCCGTCTCTTCACCCGGAACCCGGAGACGCTCGTCGGCACCCCCCTTGGCACCCCCCTGGTGGCCGGCGAGACGACCGAGATGGAGATCGTGCGGCGCGGCGGGGGCGAGGTGGTGTATGCCGAGCTGCGCGCGGTCGACACCGACTGGGAAGGGGAGAGGGCGGAGCTGGTGTCGCTGCGCGACATCACCGACCGCAAGTACGCCGAAGAGCGCTCCCGGCAACTCACCCATGAGCGCGAGGCGCGGCTCGAGGCGGAGGCGGGGAGCCGCGCCAAGTCGGACTTCCTCGCCATCATGTCGCACGAGCTGCGCACTCCGCTCAACGCGATCCTCGGCTACTCGGAGCTGATCGAGCTCGGGATCTCGGGAGAGGTCACCGACAAGATTCGCGATCAGATCGGCCGGATCCGCTCGAGCGCCAAGCATCTCTTGAGCTTGGTGAACGACCTCCTCGACCTCGCCAAGGTGGAGGCGGGGCGGCTCTCGGTCGCCAATGAGCCGGCGCAGCTGTCGGACACGATCGCCTCGGCGCTCCCGCTGGTCCAACCCCAGGCCGAAGCGAGACGCCTGACGCTGGTGATCGCACCGGGGACCGACGAGCTCCCCCCGTACATCGGCGACGACGACCGGGTGCGGCAGATTCTCGTGAACCTCCTGTCGAACGCGGTGAAATCCACGGAGGCGGGCGGGACGATCACGGTGGAGGGCGCCGTGACGTCGACGCCGGACCCGCGCGCGCGCCTCCAGCCGCGACACGCGTACGTCCGCCTGACGGTGACCGACACGGGGAACGGCATCGCTCCGGACATGCTGCGGGCGATCTTCGAGCCCTTCGTGCAGGCGGAATCCGGTCCGAGGCGCACGCGCGAGGGGAGTGGGCTGGGACTCACGATCGGCCAGCGGCTCGCGCGGGCGATGGGGGGCGACCTGACAGTGGAGAGCACCGTGGGAAAGGGGTCATCGTTCTCCCTCTGGCTCCCCGCCGGTCCCGTCGCCCTCGAACAGCTCGCCGCGGCTGATGCGTCGACTCGCGCACCGGACGCCGACGGTGCCACCCGCCGGGTGTCGCGTACCCCCGACCCGGCGCGCCAGGTGACGGGGCTTGCCGACGTGGCGCGCGGCCTGCTGTCCGAGCTGGCGCCGCTCGTGGACGTGGTCGTCGAGCGGATCCGGAGCGACCCGACGCTGCCGATGGCCGCGGGGATCCGCACGTCGCAGGTCACCGATCACCTGTCGACGCTGCTCGCCGACATCGCCGGCGCGCTGATCGTCGTCGAGGAGGCGGCGGGAGAACCATCACCGCTGCTCGCCGACGCGATGGAGATCCAGCGGCTCGTCGCCGAGCGGCATGGCGCGCAGCGGGCACGGCTCGGATGGACGGAGGCGTCGATGCGACGCGAGTTCATGATCATCCGAGAGGAGCTGGACCGGGTGGTCCGGAGCGCGGTGCCGCCCGAGGGACCGCTCGAGCCCGCCGGCGCGGTGGCGACGGTGAACCGGTTCCTCGATCAGGCGGAATACATCGGCGTGCGTGCGCTGGAGAAGGCGCGGGAGGATTGATCGAGATGGGGGCTCGCGCCGGCGTAATGCAGTTCAGACGGAGTGTTACCGATGTCTCCAGACTACCCTGTTACCCATGTACCCGGGCTGTAGCCGCAAGGTGCTGAGCTCAGCTGCAGCCGCGCCAAGCACCATTGCCGCGTAGCCGCCTCCGCCAATGCTCGTCTGCTGCCACGCGTCATCAGCGGCGGGCTATCGGTTGTAGCGCCATGGATCAATCACGCATGCAAGGGGAAGCGTCGAATACCCATCGAGCTGAAAGAGCCACGGGCTTCGCTTGTGGTCGTCGTCGGTTCGGTAGCTGATGAAGCGAACGAAGTACGTCGGAAACTTCCAATACCGGGTTTCTCGAATGTGCAGAAGGGAGTCGTTGGGATTCTTCCAACAAGCGAACTGTTTGCCACCGCGATGTTCCATCGAGGACGCGATGGAATCACGCGTCTTCTGCCAACTCCCGGAGTCCGGGACCCCCCACCGCCGCTGCGCGTGGCCGATTCGACGCGTGAGAGCATCGAGAGTGACGTCCTGCTCTTCCAGGAGATAGCCGCTCAACTCACGAGGACCGCGACAAACGAGCTCGCGGGTCGGGATGCGTGCGCCGTGACCGACCAGACGATACATGTTGCCGCAGTCGCGCTCCACGTCGGCTCTGGGCCCTGGCAGCCCGAGGGTGGTAATCATGGGCGAGGCGGGATAGTGCTCGGACCACGCCAACACACCCACGAGGGCACCCAGAATGATTGCGTAAAGCGCCATTCGTCTGTCCATCCGCGCTCCGTGTAGTCCGCCTGAGGTCAGGGCTCGGCGATCATGCCTTCAGCTCGGGGCCGCACCGGGTGACATCCTCATTGCCAATCGTTGGTCCGACGTCACCCTGGCCCCGTTTGCGAGGAAGGCGGCGAGATTGTTGGCCGCTTGTGAGCGAACGCGCTTCATTACGACACCCGACCAACCCAACAACCGCCCGGTCGGCCCGAGCGCCTGAGATGCCCGGGCCCAGAAATCAAAGCTGTCGCGGTGCCGGATGATCTTCCCCTCTCGGAACTCGAACCGGGCGTCGAGCTCGTTGTGCACCTGTCGACCGTCGACCCGACAGGATGTCGCCGCTGCCCTGTCCCGACGTGTAGCGTAGCTATTTTCGGCTGCTGACTGAAGCGGACTGCGTCAGGTTGAACTCGTCGCTGTACTGGCGGAACGCCCGTGGTCCTGATCGAGGCATCGCGTGACACTCCGTGGTTGTTAGGTGGAAGTATCAACGGAAGTGGGGCAAGAACCCCCGCCAGTTGCGGCGTTCGTTAGCCAACCGACATGTAGCGCCAGCGTTGTGGAAGGACCGTGACCCGACGTCTGGCCCTCGTCGAGGGTACCCAACGTCTCGCCGCTCGCTGGAGGCGCCAGGTGCTCTCCGACTCGTACCGAGACGGATGCCCATACCGCATCTGAATGCAATGCCAGAGGATGCCAACCGTTGCTTCGTTGCCCACAATCGTAAAGCGGGTGATGCTGACGTTCAAGCCACGCGCCACGGAGTCGATCGGTGCCCACGGGCAGCGCACGGCGGTGGCAATGGTATCGACAGGGACGCCGAGCACCTTGCCGAGCGCCTCGCTCGCCGCCGCCGGAGGCGCGAGGTGCCAGTCATGATCGGGAGAGGGTACGACGCGCGTCGCGTGTTGCTCGAGCCGTAACGCATCCGTGAGGGCGGCGATGACGGCGGTCGCCGCGTCGCGCGAGCTCGTTTGCGCGTCCGCACTTCCGTTGAGCGCTCCAATGAGTGCGAGGAAGGGAATCGCATGACGCACAGTTGTCATTCTCTCTCGCGGGGCTGGCTAACACCGAGCGTCAGCTGCGGGCGGTCGCGCAGTGTGGGGACACCGCCCAGAGGTCGCGCGATGGTGAGCACGCGATCAAGGCTACTTCCTCGCGTCCGTCGGCGGCAGCGATTTGTTAGGCGGCATGCGTGTCGTCCCACCTGAGCGCACGATGTAGAACGAGGTCGGCCAGTTCAGCACGCGAACGGACCGACGACGCCCATCCACGATCAGCGGTGCGAAGCGAAGACGCTTCAGATGGGTGCAGACTGCTTCCCCAAAGCTCCGTTGCGTCTCCTGCTGGATCCAAGCTCCGCCAGGAGGCACTCTCCCAAGCGTATCGATAACGAAGGACGCGATAACGCGTCCCGAAGTGCCTGATGAACGCAATTCTGTCGGGTAGACAGGTGTGAGGCGACCGTTGATCGGCTGAACGGAAGCAAGGAGTGCGTCCTTGCTGTCGACGGCCGTATCTGCCCGCGCGGCGAGAACTCCGTCGCAGGATCGTCCCTCCGCGCCCCCGATCTCAGCGGGCAACGCTGGTGCGGGAACGGTTGCACAACCGAACAGGATGGCTGAAAGGGTAACGAGGCAACGCTTCGGAAGCACGTTCGATACCAGACGGGTGGATGCGTCGTGCGCCCGAGCTCAGTTGCGGGCGGATCAATCATCGCGAGCTGAGCGAGCTTCCGCCGCCCGGTGCGGTCGAATAACGGAGTTGAGCTACGGCGACATGCTGACGAGGGAGACACCTTCGACCGGTCGGGAGACCACTCGCGCGCTCACAAGGATGCTCCGAGCGTCCGTTCGCTGCAACGATTCGTCATGCGGATCGCTCAACGAGAGTTCACGCGCCCTCGAACGCCTGGATGAACGCTCGTCGCCGATACCGTCCGGCAACGCACGTAGTACT
>JBBQYZ010000191.1:0-6211 GCA_038208205.1 Gemmatimonadales bacterium
GGCGTACGCGATCTGCTCGACGCGCTCGAGGCGAGAGAGGACGTCATGCTCGGGCTGCTCACGGGCAATGTCCACGACGGTGCGAAGGCCAAGCTGACGGCGGTCGGGATCGAGCCCAACCGCTTTCGCGTTGGCGCCTACGGCTCCGACCACGCCGACCGCCCCGCGCTGCCCGCGATCGCACGCGAGCGGGCCGCGACGCTGCTGGGCCGCGCCGTGCCGGGCCACGACGTCATCGTCCTCGGCGATACGCCCGCGGACATGGGGTGCGGCCGCGCGATCGGCGCGCGCGCGATCGGCGTCGCCACCGGGCGCTACTCGGTGGACGACCTGCGCGCGTGCAACGCGGCCGCCGTGTTCGCCGACCTCACCGACACTGCCGCCGTGCTGCACGCGATCATGGCGGGTTAGCGAGATGCTCGAGGTCGAGCTCAAGAGCGTGGTCGACGACCTGGCGCGTCGACGCGTGCTCGTGGAGCGCGCAGGAGGAACGCTCACCTTCGAGGGCCGGCTGATCGATCGGCGCTACGACACGGCCGACCGCACTCTCGCGCGACGCGACCATGTGCTGCGGGTTCGAGTCTACGTCACGAGCGAGGGCGAGCGCGCCGAGCTCGATTGGAAGGGCCCGACGCGCATCGAGCAGGGGTTCAAGCTGCGCGAGGAGGTCGGCACCGGTGTGACCGACCGGGTCATGCTCGCCCGCATCCTTGAACAGCTCGGATACGTCGTCACCGCGTCGATCGACCGCGAGATCACGCAGTTCGCGCTCTCCGGCGCCACCGTGCGGTTCGAGCGCTACCCTCGACTGGACGACCTCGTGGAAGTGGAGGGAGCACACGAGGACATCGAGCGGGCCATCGCGAGCCTCGGCATGCCGCGCGACGGGTTCACCTCCGAACGACTCGCCGACTTCGTGAGGCGGTACGAGCGTCGCACCGGTGCGCGCGCCGCGCTGTGCGAGGCCGATCTGGCGCGACTGGCGACATCGCGGACGACCGGTGGCTGATACCCCGCTGCCCGAGCTCGCGCGGTCCCTCCGCGCGTTCGGTGCCCTCGGAACGCCGGCCGCCGAGGCGGCGCACGCGGCGGTTCTGACTCCCCTGCTCGACGCCCGCGCTCGTGCCGCCTCCGGCGATGCATCGGTCGCGCTGTCGGCACTGCGCGGGAGTGCGCTTGCAGCCAGGATCGAATCACGCGCCGCGGCGGCGGCGGGTGCGGGAGCGACGGATCCGGCCCGCGCCCGGAGCCGCGCCGCGCAGGCGCGCGAGCTGCTCGAGCCGCTGCGTCGAGAGCTGACGTCGCTCGATGTCCTCGCCACCGCAATTCGCCACCTCGACACGTCGTCGACCGAGTGGACGGCATGGGTGGCGGGACTCCGACGAGTGTTCGCCTCGGCCGACGATGCCTGCCGCGCGCTTACGCGGTACCTCGAGGCGCCGGGCGATCCAGGACCGGCAGCGCCGCGCTGGTTCGGACGGCGACGCTGATGATCGTCGGCATTGGCATCGACGTCGTGGAGGTAGAGCGGATGCGCCAGCTGCTGGAGCGCAAGGGCGATCGCGCCCTGGTCCGCCTGTTCACGGAGGGGGAGCGGTCCTACGCGGCCAGCCATCCGGAGCCGGCCCGGCAACTGGCGGCACGGGTCGCCGCCAAGGAGGCCGCGTTCAAGGCGCTGGCGGGCAACGACCTGGCGCGGGCGATCGGGTGGCGGGAGCTCGAGGTCTACTCGCGGGTCGAGCAGGCTCCCACGCTCATCCTCCACGGGCGTGCGTCCGCCCGCGCGAACGAGCTCGGGGTCGCTCGCGTTCACCTCTCGCTCACGCATACCGAGCACACCGCCGCGGCGTTCGTGATCGCCGAGCGCAATCTCGGCGCGCGCTGATCCTCGGGGCGAGACGAATGCCTAGCGTCGCGAAATGAATCCCGATAACTTCTCTCGGCTATGAGAATCCAGATCGTTCTCAACCGCCTGCTGCTCGCTGCCACCTGCGTCGCCGCCCGCCCGTTGGCCGCGCAGGAACACCCCGCGCGCCGCGTCGCCAACATCGTCAGCGTCGCGGTGGAGGAGTACGGTAAGGCCGTCGACGCGAACGGCCGGCTGATCAGCGCGCAGGAGTACTCGGAAGCGAACGACTTCCTCACCGACGCGCGCCGGGCAGCCGAGCGGCTCTCCGGCGAGACCGCCGTGACGGCGCGCGCGTTGCTCGACTCGCTCGCCGCGGCGGTGGCGGCCCGACGGCCACCGGCCGTGCTCGACTCGATCGAGGTACGCTTCGCCACCGCGCTCGGTAACGAGGCCAGGCTCGAGCTGCCTGTGCGCCCACGCAATCTCGCCGAGGGGCGGGTCATCTTTACCGCGTCCTGCGCGACCTGCCATGGCGCCACGGGCCAGGGGGACGGGCCGGCCGGTGTGCGCCTGCAGCCGCGGCCCCCGGCGATCGGGTCGGCGGCGCTGATGCATGGGGTGACGCCGGCGCTGATGTATCGCGTCCTGTCGGTCGGGATCGCCGGGACGCCGATGATGGGCTACGCCAATGCGCTCAGCTCCGAGCAGCGGTGGAACGTCGTCGCCTACGTCAACACCCTGCGCACGACGCACGCGCAGCAGCTGGAGGGCGAGGGGATCTACACGCAGCGCTGCGCCTCGTGTCACGGCGTGGCCGGCGCGGGCGACGGCGCACTCGCCCGCTCGCTCACCAAGCTCCCCACCGAGATCGGATCGATGGCCTGGCAGGTCGAGCGCAGCGACGAGGACATCGCGCTGGTCGTGCGCCGCGGGATGCCGGGAAGCGCGATGCCGTCGGCCAGCGATCTGACCGACGCGCAGACGGCGAGTGTCGTCGCCTATGTGCGGACGCTGCCGACCAAGGACCGCACTGGTGGCGCGGTCGCGGCCGGTGCCGATAGCCTGAGCGCGACGGCGGCCGCGCGCAACGTGCTGGCGCAGCTCGAGCAGTCGTTGAGCGCCGCGAAGAGCGGCCGACCGAGCGATGCCGGCGACAAGGCGTTCGACGCCTACATCGCCTTCGAGCCGCTCGAGGCGCCGGCCCGCGCTCGGAGCCCTGGGCTCGTGGCGCAGATGGAGCGGCAGTTCGCCGACTTCAAGGCGGCCGTGCGCTCCAACGACGTTCGCAGCGCCGAGCGGGAGCGCGACGCCATCGAGGCGTCGTTGCCGGAGATCGTGGCGCTCAGCGTTCCATCTGGCAACGGGATCGAAGCCTTCTGGCAGTCGTTCCTCATCATCCTGCGCGAAGGGTTCGAGGCGATCCTCGTCATCGGCGCCATCGTGGCCTTCCTCGTCAAGACGGGACACCGCGACCGGTTGCGCAACATCTGGGTCGGCGTCGCCTGCGGCGTGGTGGCGAGCGCCGTCACTGCGATCGTCTTGAAGACCGTGCTGTCCGCCATGCCGGCGAGCAAGGAGCTGATCGAGGGCGGATCGCTGCTGCTCGCCGTGTGCGTGCTGTTTTCGGTGAGCTACTGGCTGATCTCCAAGGTGGAGGCGGCCAAGTGGCAGCAGTTCATCAAGGAGAAGGTGACGGCAGCGCTCGAGAAAGGGGGCGGCAGCGCGTTGACCTTCGTCTCGTTTCTCGCGGTCTACCGCGAGGGCGCGGAGACGGCGCTCTTCTACCAGGCGCTGTTCAACGAGGGCCCGCGCGTCGCACTTCCCCTCTCGCTCGGCATCGCTGCTGGCTTCATCGCACTCGCCGTGGTGTTCACTCTTTTCTACCGCTTCGGCGTGAAGATCCCGCTGCGCCCGTTCTTCTCCGTGACCAGCGTCCTGCTGTACTACATGGCGTTCGTCTTCATGGGGAAGGGGATCAAGGAGCTGCAGGAAGGCGACATCATCCCCCTCGCGGCGATCCGCGGCTTCCCGCACGTCGAGTGGCTCGGGCTCTACCCGACGTGGCAGGGAGTGCTCGCACAACTCGTGCTGCTGCTGTTGTTCGCCTTCGCCGTGCTCAAGACCTTCTGGCCCAAGCGCTCGGTGAGCTTGCCCACGGTGATGCCCACGACGGCCGCCCAGGGGGCGTTCGCCGAGCAGGTGGCGCAGGTGCGGGCGGAGAATGACGAGCTTCGGCGACGGCTGGCGACGCTGGAGGAAGCGCTGGAGCGCGAAACCGCTACCGGCAGGGCGTAGCGCGCGTTCGGTCAGGCGGCGGTGGCGGATGGTGCGGCGTGAACGCCCCGCCGGCCAGGCCCTATCCGCCAGCGCGCCACCATCCAGACGCACCCGACTGCCATCACGCCCAGGGCGATCAGCTGCGCGTAGGTCACACCGATCACCAGTCGGTCGTCCTTCGCGCGGAAGAACTCGATCACGAACCGCTCGAGTCCCGCGAGCACGCAGTAGAGGCCGAACAGCCATCCTTCCGCGTGGCGGTGGTCGCGCAGGCGCCAGAGCACCGCGAACATCACGAGACCGAGCGCCGTCTCGTACAGCTGCGTGGGATACACTGAGAGCACGGTGGCCGGGCTGATGCCCGCCGGGATCGTCACGCCGAACTCGCGCGCCATGATCCCCGCCGTACTGGGCGGTGAGCCCTGCGGAAACGCCACGGCGAGGAAGCCACGGAAGGGGCGGCCGTAGTCGTCGCCGATCGCCCAGCAGCCGCTGCGGCCCACCGCGTACGCGGCGGCGATCGCCGGGCCGCTGACGTCGGCCATCCGCATGAAGCCGAACCGCTTACGCCAGACCACGAAGCTCACCCCGAGCGCGCCGCCGAGCAGTCCGCCCCAGTACACGAACCCCTCGCGCTGGAACAGCGCCTCGGGGTGCCCCAGCACGAGCACGTAGTAGAGCTTCGCGCCGAGCAGCCCGCCCACCACGGCGGCGAACACCATGTCCGATACCGGCTCCGGGTCGATGCCGCGTCGCGCGAGCTCGCGTTGCGCCACGAGCTGACCGACCAGGAAGCACATCAGGATCCCGATCCCGAAGCCCGTGATCTGCAGTGGTCCGAGCGAGTAGGCGAACGGGTGATGGACGATCGGGCTCGGGAGCGAAGTCATGCGGTCACCAGGCCGGGTATCGGGAGTGATGCGTAGGCGTTGAGGTCGAGCCCCGAGCGCTCGCCGCGTTCCAGGTGAAACAGCCCGGCACGCGCGATCATCGCCGCGTTGTCGGTCGCGAGCCGCGAGCTCGGGGCGTACACCCGGGCATCGAGCCGGCGCACGCGCGCACGCATCGCATCGGCGAGCGTGCGGTTGCCGGCCACGCCGCCGCCGAGCACCACGCGTTGGCGACCGAACTGCTCCACCGCGCGCGCGGTCTTCTCCACCAGCGTGTCGATGAGCGCGTCGTGGAATCCGCGCGCGATCGCCGCGTAGTCGTCCGCGGTCCCCGCACGCACGGCGTGCAACACGGCTGTCTTGAGGCCGCTGAACGACACGTCGTAGTAGTCGACGTCGCCGGGCTGCTGATTGCGTCGGAGCATCGGGCGCGTGAACCGGAATCGCGAAGGATCCCCATCGCGCGCGAGCCGCTCGACATGGGGGCCGCCGGGGTAGGGCAGGCCGAGCAGCTTGGCGGTCTTGTCGAACGCCTCGCCCGCGGCGTCGTCGCGCGTGCGGCCGAGCAGCCGGTAGTGTCCCCATGCCTCGACGTCGAGCAGCAGCGTATGCCCTCCGGACACGAGGAGCGCCGTGAAGGGCGGCACCGCATCGGCGTGCTCGATCACCGTGGCGAACAGGTGCCCTTCCATGTGGTGCACGCCCACGCACGGGACGCCGCGTCCATGGGCGAGCGCCTTGGCGAAGCTCACCCCAACGAGGAGCGCGCCCACGAGACCCGGTCCGTTCGTCACTGCGACGGCGTCGATGGCATCGAGGGAGATGGCGGCATCAGCGAGAGCGCGCCGCACGACCGGGACGATGGCAATGAGGTGCTGCCGCGACGCGATCTCCGGCACGACGCCGCCGAAGATTCGGTGGACGTCCTGCGAGAGGATCACCAGCGACTCGAGCGTGCTGTCGTCGCCCGAGCCGGTCAGCACGGCGGCGGAGGTCTCGTCGCAGGAGGTCTCGATGCCGAGGACGCGCACGACGATCTCAGCGCGAACCGGGTCGTCGCCGCGCGCCGGGGGGCGTGCGCTGCATCTGCACCGGACGCGGACGGTCGCCGGCGAGGGAGTCGACGGTTCTCGCGAGCGCTGCAGGAGTGGACGGCAGGCCGACCAGCTCGCGAATGAGGGCGCGGTTGGATTCC
>JBBQYZ010000192.1:0-6211 GCA_038208205.1 Gemmatimonadales bacterium
CTCCTCCGTTTCGCTCCTCGTTTGTTGTTCCAGATGTACGACCTTCGCGACCGACTGATCTTCCGGGGTGCCCGTACGAGGTATTAGCGGCGGCGGCGTTGCGGTGCCACGCTGGCGACCTGCCTGCCCCATATAAACGTCGGTCAGGCGCTGGATGACGTCGCGCCCGGCTAGTTTCCACCGGATTCGCGGTCCGTGAGTTGCTTCGGGAACGGCACGGGTCCACCCGCTCGTATTCACCATTTTCGAGGTCCCTTCGCATGTGCGGCATCTGCGGTATCGCGCTCTCCTCCCGCTCGGGCGCCGAGGTCCAGCGCTCCACGCTGGAGCGGATGCGCGACGTGATGACGCACCGTGGCCCCGATGGCTCCGGCGTCTTCATCGACGGCCGGATCGGCCTGGGCCACCGCCGCCTCAGCATCGTCGACCCCAACGCCGGCCAGCAGCCGATGGCCAGCGACGACGGGGCCGTGCAGATGGTGTACAACGGGGAGGTCTATAACCACCCCGAGATCATGCGACGCCTCCAGGCCGAGGGGCTGCCCTACCACACGCACTGCGACACCGAGAGCGTCCTTCACGTCTACGAGCGCGAGGGCTTCGACGCACCTCGGGCGCTCCGGGGGATGTTCGCCTTCGCGATCTGGGACCGCCGACGGGAGACGTTGTTCATCGCGCGCGACCGGTTCGGGGTGAAGCCGCTCTACTACGCCCTCACCCCCGACGGGTCGCTCTACTTCGGATCCGAGATCAAGTCGATCCTCGCGAGCGGCGCCGTCGCAGCGGCGCTCGACGAGTCGGCGCTCCCGGAATACCTGTCCAGCCACTCCACCTTCGGCCGCGGGACGATGTTCGCGGGCGTGCAGCGACTCGAGCCGGGTCATACCCTGGTGTGGCGCGATGGCGACGTGAAGATCGCGCCCTACTGGGATCTGACCTTCGCGAACAAGGTCGACGACTCACGCAGCGATGCCAGCCTGGTGCAGGAATACGCCGAGCGCTTCCGCGAGGCGGTCCGGATGCGCCTGATGGCCGACGTTCCCCTCGGCACCTTCCTCTCGGGGGGCATCGATTCCGCGGCGATCACCGCCGTCATGGCGGACCTGATCCAGGAGCCGGTGAGAACCTTCTCCGTGGCGTTCGCCGAGCGGGACGCCAATGAGCTCGCGTACGCCCGGATCGTCGCGCGGAAGTTCAAGACCGAGCACCGCGAGGTGGTGGTATCCCCGGGTGAGTTCTGGGGAGCCCTGCCCCAGATGATCTGGCAGGAGGACGAGCCGATCGCCCACCCCTCCAGCATCCCGCTCTACTTCGTATCGAAGCTCGCGAGCGAGCACGTGAAGGTCGTGCTCACCGGCGAGGGGAGCGACGAGGTGCTCGGCGGATACAACCGATATCGCACGACGATGTACAACATGCGATACGGCAGCGGCTACCAGCGGTTCCTCCCCGGGATCGGGCGCGAGGCCGTGCGCGGCGCAATCGAGTCGCTGCCGAGCGGCTCGCGGATTCGGCAGAAGCTGGCCCGCACCTTCCTCACGCTACCGGCCGATCTCGAATCGCTCTACCTCGACAACTTTGCCGTCTTCTCGCGGGCTCGCCTGCGCGACCTCTGGGCGCCGGAGACCAGGCACACTCTGGGCTCACTGTCGCCGTATCCGAGCGCCGAGCGGTACATCGCGCACAACGACGCGACGACCCTGCTCGACGAGCTATTGTATGTGGACACGAAGACATACCTGCACGAGCTCCTCATGAAGCAGGATCAGATGAGCATGGCGGCCTCGATCGAGAGCCGCGTGCCCTTCCTGGATCACGAGCTCGTGGAGTTCGCCGCGCGCCTTCCCGATCGCATGAAGGTGCGCGGGCTCACCACCAAGTACATCCTGCGGCAGGCGATGACCGGCGTGCTTCCACCCGAGATCCTGTCGCGCAAGAAGATGGGGTTCCCGGTGCCGGTCGGCGCCTGGCTGCGCGGTCCCTACCGATTCATCCTCGATGAGCTGGTGCTTGGCCCGCGCGCGCTGGCGCGCGGCATGTTCGACGCTGGTATCCTTCGCCGGCTCGTTCACAGCCACGTCTCGGGTGAGGTGAACCACTCCGAGCGGCTCTGGTCGCTCATCAACCTGGAGCTGTGGCAGCGGCTCCACCTCGACGGCGAGCCGATCGACGACCTCCGCGCCGCCGTCACGATTCCCCGCACGACCGCGACCTTCGCCATGTCGGCGTAGGCGTCCTCCCCTCCATTTCAATGACAAGCACCGTCAGCGTATTCGGGCTGGGTTACGTGGGCTGCGTGAGCGCCGCGTGCCTCGCGCGTGAAGGGCATACCGTCGTCGGCGTCGACGTGAGCCGCAGCAAGGTCGACATGGTGAGCTCGGGCATGGCCACCATCGTCGAGAACGGGATCACCGAGCTGGTGAGCGCCATGGTGAATGCCGGCCGCCTGACCGCCACCACCGACGTGGCCGACGCCGTCGCGCGCACCGAGATCTCGCTCGTCTGCGTCGGTACGCCGAGTCAGTCCAACGGTGGCCTCGACCTCGAGTACGTACGCCGCGTGTCGGCGGAGATCGGCGCCGCGCTCAAGAAGAAGAAGGGCTGGCACGTGGTCGTCATCCGCAGCACCGTGCTGCCCGGCACCACGGCCGAGGTGGTGACGCCGATCCTCGAGCAGTCTTCCGGCAAGAAGGCCGGCGTCGACTTCGGCGTCTCGATGAACCCGGAGTTCCTCCGCGAGGGAACGTCGATCAAGGACTTCGACGAGCCCCCCTTCACCGTGATCGGCGCCGAGGACGAGCGCACGGCGAACACGGTGGCGGGATTGTACGAGGGGATCAACGCGCCCGTACGAGTCGTGCAGCTCTCGGTGGCCGAGATGATCAAGTACGCCTGCAACAGCTTTCACGGCCTCAAGGTCGCCTTCGGCAACGAGATCGGTAGCATCTGCAAGGCGCTCAACGTCGATAGCCACGAGGTGATGCGGATCTTCTGCGAGGACACGAAGCTCAACATCGCGCCGACCTACCTGCGACCGGGCTTCGCCTTCGGCGGGTCATGTTTGCCCAAGGATCTCCGCGCCCTCTCATATCGGGCGCGTCAGCTCGACATCGAGACGCCGGTGCTCGCCGCGGCGCTCTCGAGCAACGAAGAGCAGATCAAGCGGGCCTACGAGATGGTCAAGGCGACTGGCTCCAAGAAGGTCGGCGTGCTGGGCCTCGCCTTCAAGGCAGGAACCGACGACCTGCGCGAGTCGCCGATCGTCGCGCTCGTGGAGCGCATGATCGGCAAGGGGATGAAGCTCGCGATCTACGACGGACATGTGTCGCGCGCGAACCTCATCGGCGCCAATCGCGAGTACATCGAGAAGGAGATCCCCCACATCTGGTCGTTGATGAAGGAGACCGTGCAGGAGGTGGTGGAGTTCGGTGACGTGGTGGTGATCGGCAACGGCACGCCGGAGTTTCGAGGCATCCAGCCCTCGTTGCGCGATGGGCAGGTAGTGGTGGATCTCGTTCGGGCCTTTGGCTCGCGGACGTCCGACAAGCGCTATCAGGGCGTGGCCTGGTAATGCGGCTCCTGTGGGTGAAGGGAGGGAAGCTCCTGCCGGTCGACACCGGCGGGAAGATCCGCTCTTACAACATCCTCAAGGGGTTGGCGCGGCGGCACGAGGTGATGCTGTTGTCGTACTACCCCGGCGCGCCCGACGCGGGGTACGACGCGGCGATCAGGCGCGAGTTTCCCGGCGCCGTGACCGTGGCGCTTGGTGACACGGGCGGCATGTTCGGTCAGGCCGTGCACTACGCGCGTCGCTTTCCACAGTCGGCGCCTTATTCCATCACCAAGTTCACCTCGGGGACGGTGCGGGCGAAGGTCAAGGCGCTGCTCGCCAACCCGAAGCTGGACGTGGCGGTCGCGGACTTTCTTCTCGTGACGCGCAACTTTCCCGAGCGGCCCGTCAGGCCCACGGTGCTCTTTCAGCACAACGTGGAGAGTGCGCTCTGGCAGCGGAACGCGAAGTACGAGCGCAACCCGCTCAAGAAGGCGCTCTTCGGCGTCGAGGCCGCGAAGATGTACCGATACGAGCGCGCCGCGATGAGCCGGTTCCACGAGATCGTCGCCGTATCCGAGCACGACCGGTCGCTGATGCTCGAGATGGCGCCTGCGGCACCGGTGACGGTCGTTCGAACGGGGGTGGACGTGGCGGCCTTCGCACCCAGGCCGGCCGCCCGTCGGGGCTCCCGCACCGTGATGTTCCTCGGCTCCATGGACTGGCCGGCGAACATCGATGGAGTGGAATACTTCTGCGAGTTGATCTGGCCGCAGATCGTCGCGGCCGTCCCCGACGCCCAGTTCCAGGTGGTGGGCCGCAATCCACCCAAGCGCATCACGCGCTTCGCCAGTCCGTCGGTGGAGATCGTCGGAGGGGTCAAATCAGTACTTCCGCATCTGCACGAGGCGGCGGTGTTCGTCGTCCCGCTCCGCATCGGCGGGGGGACACGCCTCAAGATCTACGAGGCGATGGCGGCCCAGGTGCCGATCGTCTCGACCACCGTCGGTGCCGAAGGGCTCGACGTCGAGAATGGGTCGGACATCGTTCTCGCCGACGACCCAGGCAGCTTCGCCCGATCAGTGGTCGAGCTGCTTCGTGCACCCGAGCGTCGGCGCGCCATCGCGATGGCCGCGTCCGCGACGGCGTCGAGGTTCGATTGGTCGGTGATCGCGAATGAGTTCGAGCAGGTGCTCGAGCGCGCGATGACGGCGACGCACGAGCGGTCGACCGACTAGCGCCTCACCCGCGCAGCGAGGACTCGTCGCCGCGCGCGCAGCCAGAGCTCACCGCCGAGCTTCTTCAATACCTTCTTGCCGTTCCACTGGAAGTAACGAACGGCCAGGGGCGCCCGATCCCCCCGCACCACCGCCGCCGCCCACGATGCCGGCACCCCCTGCTGCACCCCGAACCGACCGACGACCAGACAGCCGTCCACCTCGTGAATCGCCGTGACGGGCTCGGAGTTGAACAGGATCCTGATCCCCGCGGCGGCGGCCGACGCCGCGACCGCACGCGAGTAGTAGCCGCCCGGCACCGAGGCGGTATCCACCTTCTCCCCCAGCAGGCCCTCCAGCCGGCGCACGCTCGCGCTCCACTCCCGATCGAGCTGCTGCCGGCTGCACGCTGCCATCCGTGCCGGGTGCGAGGCCGAGTGGCTGCCGATCACGTGCCCGCGCCGGCGCAGGTCGCGGAGCTGCTCGCCAGTCACGAAGCCAGGTGTATCGATGTGGTCGGTCGTGATGAAGAAATGCCCAGGCCAGCCGCGAGCCTCCAGCATGTCGGCGACGTACAGCGACGCGCTCGCGCCGCCGTCGTCGAAGCTGATCATCACCGGGCGCGGGAGCAGGGCGTCGCCGAGCAACGTTTCGGCCGACACGAGCGGCGCCGCCGCCGTCTGCTCGGCGATCGCGGCCAGGTGACGGGAAAACTCCTCGACCGAGAGCTTGTAGATGTTGGCATCGGCGCTCTGGAAGCCGCTCAGCTCGAAGCGGCCCGCCGGAACGACGTCATGATAGAGAAGGGTGCAGGCCCGCATCCCTAGCTGCGCCGGGCGCGTGCGGCCCGCTTCCACCGGGCGTAGCGCGTCATCCACGGCTGCCCCCACGTATTCGACGCCCGGCCCGTGGTATCGATCGGAGCCCCTCCCCCCGCTAGCACCCCCTGCAGCGTCTCGCGGATCGCATCGAGATTGTCGAACACGACGCGGTCCTGAATGACGTTGTGGGACTCCCGCCGCTCATCGAAGCGGTAGGTGAAGTAGCCGAACACGCGGCCAGTGTCCACACCGGCGTCCACGCGCAGCAGCGTCATCCCCACCCGCTCCATGTCGCGGTTCGCCAGTGCCCAGAAGCAGCCGTGGGCGTTGCGGTACTCGGGACAGATGCCCGGATGCAGCACGAAGGTTCCCTCGACTGGGGCCGTGAAGATCGCCTTGCGCAGGATCGTCTTGCAGCGCGCGATCATGAACGTCGGCCGGTGCGTGCGAAGGAGCGCCTCGACTTCGGGGCTGTTCGGCGACGAGGTCTCGATGATCCGCGTCGAGCTCGGGACCTCCAGATACCGCGACTCGAGCCGCTCGAGGGTCTCGTGCGAGGCGCGAGCAACGCGCGCGCCGAGCACGACGCGCAGATACAGAAGAAAGGTGAGGACATCGAGGAA
>JBBQYZ010000193.1:0-6200 GCA_038208205.1 Gemmatimonadales bacterium
GTGCTGGTCGCCCGACGACGCGCCTGGGCCGACCTGGGGCTGGCGGCGACGCTGGGTACGGCGATCCTGATGATCCTGCCCTACTCCAATGCGCGCATCACCGGCGACTGGCGGCACACCCCCTGGTCGGTGTACGCCGACACCTATCTCCCCTTCGACAAACTCGGCTTCGGGCTGGACTCCACGCCGCCGCGGCGCGAGCTGCCGCGGGACATGGTGCTGCTCGGTGAGGTCTTCAAGCCGATGCACGCCAACTACGGACCGTCCGCCCTTCCCGACGCGCTGAGCGACCGGATGTGGTACTCGTCGTTGGAGCTCTGGCGCGGTCCGCGCCTGGTCCTCGCGGTGACGGCGCTCGTGGGCTTGACGCTCGTCGGCGGCGAGGTGGCGTTCGCGCTCGCGAGCACGCTGGCCCTGTTCGCCCTGTACCTCGCCTACGCGCATTCGCCTTACTGGACGATGTACTACCGCGAGGTGATGCCGGTGGTGGCGCTGCTCAGCGCGCTGGGGCTCTGGCGCCTGTTCACGCTCCGTCACAGCGGCCGATTCAACGTGACGGCGCCCGTCACCGCCTCCGCCGCCCTGGCCACCGGCCTGCTCGTGCTGCTGTATCTCCCGGTCGCGGCGCGGGGCGTGGAAAAGTGGCACGACCAGCGGATCTCCGAGCAGGGATACCTGCGCGACTTCCAGCGCGGCGTGGCGTCGATCCCGGACCTGAGGGCGATCGTGTACGTCCGGTATGCGCCCGGGCACTACATCCACATGAGCCTCATCGCGAACGACCCCGCTCTCGAGGAGTCGCACGCCTGGCTCGTCTACGACCGCGGTGCCGACAACGCGCGTCTCCAGCGTATCGCCCCCGGTCGCGTGCCGTATCTTTACGACGAGCTGCAGTCCACCATCGTCCGGTACCCCGGACTGCAGTCGGCCGCCGCGCGCTGAGACGGGCGGCCGCACCGGTCTCCCCACTCACTCGACGGTCCGTCATGCGACTCGCCTTCTTGCCGCTGCCGCGCGTCCTCGCGCGCGCCATCTTCGCCGCGCTCGTCGGTGCCGCCGCGCCTATCGGAATCCCCGCCGCGCTGGCACCGACGCCCATGCCGACGCCGGCACCCTCGCGCCTCGCCGCCCGCGCCGACGTGCGCGCGCTGCTCGACTCGATCCGCGCCACCAACGCGTGGACGATCGACCAGCAGGTTGCCCTCTGCGAGATCCCAGCCCCGCCATTCAAGGAGACGGCGCGTGGACTCGCCTACCGCGACGCCTTCCGGCGCGTCGGGCTGACGAACGTGCGTGTCGACTCGGTTGGTAACGTCATCGGCGAACGGGCAGGGACTGGCCAGGGCCCGACGGTGGTGCTCGCCGGTCACCTCGACACGGTGTTCCCCGAGGGCACCGATGTTCGCGTGAAGCGTGAGGGCACGCGGCTCACGGGGCGCGGCATCGGCGACGATTGTCGCGGTCTCGCGGTGCTCCTCTCGGTGGCACGCGCCCTTCAGTCGTCGAAGGTGCAGACGCCGGGCACGATCGTGTTCGTCGGCAACGTGGGGGAGGAGGGGCCGGGCAACCTGCGCGGCACGCGCCATCTGTTCGATCGCGAGCTCACGGGCAGGATCGACTATTTCATCTCGGTGGACGGTGCGGGCGAATCCATCACGAGCCGCGCCGTCGGGAGCCACCGCTACCGCGTGTCGTACAAGGGGCGAGGGGGCCACAGCTACGGTGCGTTCGGCAACCCGAACCCGGCCCACGCGCTCGGCCGCGCGATCGCGTCGATCGCCGACCTGCAGGTGCCCGTGACGCCGAAGACGACGTTCAACGTCGGCGTCATCAGTGGTGGGACTTCCGTGAACTCGATCCCGTTCGAGGCGTCGATGGAACTGGATCTCCGCTCCGAGTCGGCCGTGGCGCTCGCGACGGCCGACTCCCAGGCGCAGGTGGCGCTCACGCGCGCGCTCGCGGCGGAGAACGGCCGCTGGCCCAATGCGACCGATCGGCTCACGCTCGTGGTCGACACGATCGGCCTGCGCCCCGCGGGATCGCAGCCGGACTCCGCGCGGATCGTGCGCGTCGCCATCGACGCGGGAAGGGCGCTCGGTTGGACACCCGAGACCGCGGCGTCGAGCTCCGATGCGAACGTGCCGATCGGGATGGGGCGTCCCGGCATCACGATCGATGGGGGCGGGCGCGGAGAAGGGGCGCACGGCCTCGACGAATGGTATGACGACGGCATGAACGGGTGGCGCGGACCGCAGTGGGCGCTGCTGGTGGTGCTGGCGTTGGCCGGAGCGCGATAGCGCCGTAGGGGGGCCCGATCTGCCCCGCTCCTCCTTCTGGTCACTCGCCGCGGGATTCGGAACAGGTCAGAGGATTCAACGGAAACCGGCGACGACTCGCGCTCCAGTGCCACCTCCCTGTCGAGGCGCCGCACACATTCACGCCGCGGGCCGGAGCCGATGCCGAC
The DNA here is from genome assembly GCA_038208205.1 of Gemmatimonadales bacterium. Taxonomy (GTDB): domain Bacteria; phylum Gemmatimonadota; class Gemmatimonadetes; order Gemmatimonadales; family Gemmatimonadaceae; genus AG11. The sequence continues at coordinate 2,465 of JBBQYZ010000193.1, forward strand.
ACGCTAAAGGCGATCCAGCTCCTCCTTGCCGGTGTTGACCGTCCACGGGATGAGCTCGTACTGCGCCACGCCGAAGGTGACGTACGGATCGCCGTCACGGATCGCGTCGAGGGTGCCGTGCACGTCGTCGTCCGGGACACGGAGAAGAAGCGCACCACCGGTGCGCGGGTCGAGCGGGCCCGAGGCGATCAGCGTGCCCTCGTTCTTGAGTGCACGCAGGTAGGCGCGGTGCTGGTCCTGCACGGCGAGGACGTCCTCGAGGGGACGACGGTAGCGGATCAGGGCGATGGCGTACATGAACGTCAGTGGTGGGTGGTGGGTGGTGGGATGGATGAACACGCCGCGGCGGCCGACGGTCCTCCGGCTGACTGGCGCAGCGGGTGTTCGCGCCCGAGGTTAACTGCTGCCGCGCCGTCCATCAACGCCGACCGATGACCAATCCCGAACCGACTTCCCGGGAGGACCGAGCCTCAAGCCCCCTGTCGGCACGCGTCCCGCGACCGATCGCCGCCGTGGGACGCGCGGTGCACTGGCGGGCCGCCGCACGCGAGTTCGTCGTCATCCTCGCCGGCGTGCTCGGCGCGCTCGCGGCGCAGGCGTGGTGGCAGAACCGGGAGCAGGGTGGCCGCGAACGCGACTACCTGCGACAGCTGCTCAGCGACACGCGGGAGAACGAGCGGCGTCTCGACGACGCGATCCAGAAGGACAGCGTGGCAGGGTGGCGGCTCTCGCGGCTCAGCGGCGCGCTGTACGGTGCGAGACTCGTCACCGCGGATTCGACGCTCACGCTGTTCGGTGGGCGGACCTTCTCGGCGTCGGATTTCCAGCCGCTCACCGGCAGCTATGTGGCCCTTCTCGCGTCGGGCGATCTCCGGATCATCCGCACCGACACGCTGCGCTCCCAGCTCGTGGCCTATGCGGCGCGTCTGGACAGCGAGCGGGACAAGCTGCAGTTCTTCTTCGCCCAAGCATTCGGCGATCCCGGACGAATAGCCCGCGTGCTGCCGTTCATGCGAGACGACCTCGTCGACAGTACCGATCGCGTTCCCGTCGCGGACCGCGTCCCGGTCGATTTCGGCAAGCTGCGTCGCGACCCCGAGCTCGCATCCATCGTCTTCTCGCTGCAGGTGGCGAACCTGAATCGGCTCGGGCACCTTCGTGGGATGCGAGAGCAAACGGTGCGGCTCCGGCGAAGTCTCGAGGCCGAACGAGGTGCGGGCGATCCTCCCGGACGGTAGCCCTTAACATCTGCCGTGACCTGACGTCTCACCCCGTCACGGCGCGTTCCCGGTCCATCACATCATGCTGGTACAGCGAGGAGCAACGACCCATGCAGCGATCACTTCGGGCGATATTCGGCACGGCTACCCTGTTCACGATGGCTGCTTGCTCTGGTGACAGCGCAGTCCCGACCTCCGCCGGCGACGACGCCGATCTGATCGCCCTGGCGAGCGCGGATCCGTCGTTGAGCGCGGCGCCATCGCAGGCCAGCTTGCCCGGTCTCACGATGGAGCCCCTGACGACGTACCAGGGATCGCTCGGCCCCACCGATCAGTGCTCCTACTCGCCCACGGTCCAGCGCACCGTCTGCGCGCCGGTGACGAAGAATGGCCTGACTGTCGCCCGCTCCTTCGCCTTCTATGATGCCGCCGGAAAGCCGCAGACGCGTCGCGATTCCACGACGCGCAGCGTCAACACCGAGGTCATGGTGACGGGATCGACAACCCGGGACAAGGGGACGGCGACGGTGGATCGCGCCAGCAGCATCACGGTTGCCGGGCTCGGTCGCGGTGCGACGACCCACACGATCAACGGCACCGAGAAGGGATCGACCACCAGCAGTCTGACGATCGACGGAGCGAGCGTGACGGCCGTGGAGACGTTCACGGCGGCAACGAAGGACGTGATCGTACCCGCGGAGACGCGAAACGCGTGGCCACTCTCCGGCACGACCTCGCGCGCCACCAAGGTGGTGGTTACGCGGAAGGGCGCCACGCGAACGTCGACTTCGAGCGAGACGACCACGTACAATGGGACCGGAGTGGCGAGCGTGACGGTGGTTCGCGACGGGGTGACGCGCAACTGCACGGTGGATCTCGCGTCGCACAAGCGCAGCTGCCCGTAATCGCTTCGCGTAAGCGAATGATGGCGAAGGGGTCCGCGCCGGCCGAGCTGCCGATCGTTCAGGCAGCCGGCCGTGACGTCTGGGAGCGGTGGCTTGCGGCGAACCACGCCAACGCCACCGGAGCCTGGCTTCGGATCGCGAAGAAGGACAGCGGCCTCACGTCGGTCAGCTACGCGGAAGCGCTCGAGGAGGCGCTGTGCTACGGATGGATCGACGGGCAGAAGCGCCGTCACGACGAGATGTCATGGGTGCAGAAGTTCACGCCGCGCGCCCTGCGGAGCATCTGGTCGCAGGTCAATCGCGCGAAGGCGGACGCGCTGACTCAGGCGGGTCGGATGCGACCATCCGGTCTGGCCGCGATCGAAGCCGCGAAGGCGGACGGCCGGTGGGACGCGGCCTACCAGCCACAGCGCACGTCCACGGTGCCCGACGACCTCCAGGCCGCGATCGACGCGAACAGCCGCGCCCGGCGCTTCTTCGTCACGTTGAATGGTGCGAACCGGTACGCGCTGATCTTCCGAGTGCAGACGGCGAAGCGTGCCGAGACGCGGGCAAGACGGATCGAGCAGTTCGTCGCGATGCTCGAGCGGGGTGAGACGTTCCACGGCTGAGGCGCACTCGTCGACCCTTGCCTCAGCCAACCACCGTGGACGGGCCGAAGATCTCCTTCGCCTTCGCCAGCGCCTGCACCAGCGCATCGACATCCGACTCGTCGTTGTACAGATAGAAGGACGCGCGCGCCGTGGCGGATACGTTCAGCCGCCGCATCAGCGGCTGTGCGCAGTGATGCCCGGCGCGGATGCAGACTCCTTCCTGATCGAGGATGGTCGCCAGGTCGTGCGGGTGGATGTCGGCGACGGTGAAGCTCACGACGCCGCTCCGTTGGCTCGGTGGGGGCCCGTACACGCGAAGTCCCTCCACCTCGAGCAGTCGCTCGGTGGCCAGACGCACCAGTGCCTGCTCGTGAGCCAGCACCTCGTCCATCCCGATCGCGTCGAGGTAGTCGCAGGCGGCGGCGAGGCCGACGGCGTCGGCGACGTTGGGGGTGCCCGCCTCGAACTTGTGCGGCAGCACGTTCCAGGTGGAGTGGTCGTCGCGGACGAACTCGATCATGTCGCCGCCGAACTGATAGGGCGACATCGTCTCGAGGATCTGGCGTCGACCGATCAGGCCACCGATCCCCATCGGTCCGCACATCTTGTGACCGCTGAAGGCGTAGAAATCCACGTCGAGCGCATCGAACGACACGCGGAGGTGCGGTGCGGCCTGCGCGCCGTCGCACACCACCAGGGCACCGGCGCCGCGAGCGATCGCCGCGATCTCGCGCACCGGGTTCACGGTGCCAAGGGCGTTGGAGACGTGGTTGAAGGCGACCACTCGGGTGTGCCGGCTCATCATGCCGCGCAGCGCCTCGAGGTCCACGTGATGGTCGCTGGTCAGCGGGCACACGAGAAAGCGCGCGCCGCGGGCAAGGGCGAGCTGCTGCCAGGGGACGAAGTTGGCGTGGTGCTCGAGTCCCGTCACGACGATCTCGTCGCCCGCATGCACGTTGACCGGTCCCCACGCGGTAGCGACGAGGTTGAGCGACTCGGTGGTGCCGCGGGTGAAGAT
>JBBQYZ010000194.1:0-6178 GCA_038208205.1 Gemmatimonadales bacterium
TCGATCACGCCGACGCGGTACCGTGAGTGCGGACGCGGCGTGAGGTTGAGCACCACGATCACGTGGGCGTCGCCGGAGCGGCGGAGGTAGGAGAACACCGAGTTCGTGCGGTCGGAGATGTCGATCCATTCGAAGCCGCGCGGGTCGGGATCGCCGCGCCAGAGCGCCGGGTGCTGCTGGTACATGGCGCCGAGCCGGGCGACGTACTCCATGAATGCGCGTCGGTCGGGCTGCTCTAGCAGGTGCCAGTCGAGCGATCGGTCGTGGTTCCACTCGTCCGGCGTCGCCAGCTCGGCGCCCATGAACAGGAGCGACTTGCCCGGTCGCGTGATCTGGTACGCCAGCAGGACCCGCAGGCCGGCGAGGCGCTGCCAGTGGTCGCCGGGCATCTTCTCGTAGAGCGACCCTTTCAGGTGCACCATCTCGTCGTGCGACAGCGGCATGATGAAGTGCTCGCTGTGCTCGTACACCATCGCGAAGGTGAGCTCGTTCTGGTGGTGCGCGCGGTAGATGGCGTCGCGCTCGAAGTAGCCGAGGGTGTCGTGCATCCACCCCATGTTCCACTTGAAGGTGAAGCCGAGGCCTCCTTCGGTCGTCGGGCGCGTCACGCCGGGCCACGCCGTGGAATCCTCGGCGATCGTCACGCAGCCTGGCGCGTCCTCACACACCACGCGGTTCATCTCGCGCAGGAAATCGATCGCCTCGAGGTTCTCGCGGCCCCCGTGCCGGTTGGGCACCCACTCGCCCGCGTTGCGGCTGTAGTCCAGGTAGAGCATGGAGGCCACGGCGTCCACGCGCAGGCCGTCGACGTGGAACTCGTGGAGCCAGTAGAGCGCGTTCGCGACAAGGTAGTTGCGAACCTCCTTGCGCCCGTAGTCGAAGATCAGGGTGCCCCAGTCTGGATGCTCGCCCAGTCGCGGGTCGGCGTGCTCGTACAGCGCGCTGCCGTCGAAGCGGCGTAGCGCGTAGTCGTCTTTGGGAAAATGGGCCGGCACCCAGTCGAGCAGCACACCGATCCCCGCCGCGTGCAGGGTATCGATCAGGAACCGGAGATCGTCGGGCGAGCCGTAGCGAGATGTCGGCGCGTAATAGCCGGTGATCTGGTAGCCCCACGAGCCGTAGAACGGATGCTCGGCCACCGGCAGCAGCTCGACGTGGGTGAATCCGAGGCGCGTCACGTGGGCGGCCAGCCGCGGTGCGATCTCGCGGTAGCTCAGCATGCGATCGCCCTCCTCGGGCACCCGTGCCCACGATCCGATGTGCACCTCGTAGATGTGCACCGGCTCGCCGGTGAGGTTCTTCTCGGCGCGTGCCGTCATCCACGACTCGTCGCGCCACGGATAGTCCGACGCCGACACCACGATCGACGCCGTCTCCGGCGACTGCTGCATCTTCAACGCGAGCGGATCGGTCTTGAGCCTGAGCAATCCCTCGTGCGTGCGGAGCTCGAACTTGTAGAGGGCGTTCACGCGCACGCCCGGAATGAACAGCTCCCACAGTCCGCTGCCGCCCAACCGGCGCATCGGAAACTGCCGCCCATCCCAGTTGCACCAGTCGCCGACGACGCTCACCCGCGAGGCGTTGGGCGCCCAGACCGCGAACGCCACTCCCTCGTCGCCGTCCACGGTGCGCAGATGGGCGCCGAGCATCTGCCAGAGCCGACGATGGGTGCCCTCGCCGAACAGGTGGAGGTCGATGTCGCCGAGCGTCGGCGCGAAGCGGTACGGATCGCCACGCTCCCAGGCGTGGCCGTCGGAGGCGATGAAGCGCAGCGAGTAGCGCGTCGGCATCGTCTCGCCAGGCAGGAAGACCGAGAACAGTCCATCGCCCTCCGCCTGCAGCGCCATCGCCATGCCGTGGCGCAGCACGAAGCAGTCGGCGGCGTCCGGCTGCATCACCCGGAGCACGACGCCCGCCGTCCGGCCGATCGTGGCCGCGTGCGGCCCGAGGACCTGGTGCGGATCCCCGTGCCGCCCTTCGATCAGTGCGGCGCGGGCATCGTCGTCCAGCCGGAGTGTCGCATCCGGCCTGCGCGTCGCCTCGCTCACAGGGTGTGCTGCTGCGGCATGCTCAACGGCTCGCGGCGCGCGTCCTCGCCGGTCAGCAGGCGCCGGTCGGCGCCATAGCGCAGGAGCACGAGCGAGTGCGCCTGTACCTCGATCGTCTTCTTCCTGATCGCCGGCATCTCCGGCACGGCGGTGTCGATCATCGTCACCCAGATCTTCCGGCCGGCGATCGCCGGGAGGGTGACCGTCGCATTCTGCTCGCCGCCGTTGAGGACCAGCAGCAGCGTGTCGCCGCGCACGGCGTGGCCGCGCTCGTCGACTTCGTCGGTCGCCGCGCCGTCGATCAGCATGCCGAGCAGGTGAGCGCTCGGATCGTTCCAATCCGCGTCGGTCATCTCCCGGCCGTCGGCGCGCAGCCAGGTAACGTCCTTCTGGGTCGAGCCTTCATCGACCACGGCGCCGCGGAAGAAGTGGCGCCGGCGCAGCGTGGGGTGCGCCTGCCGGATGGCGATCAGCTTGCGCGTGAACTCCAGCAGCTCACGCTGCCGGTCGTCGAGTGCCCAGTTCACCCAGGTGATCTCGTTGTCCTGCGCATAGGCGTTGTTGTTGCCCCCCTGGGTACGCCCCACCTCGTCGCCGTGCGCCAGCATCGGCACGCCCTGCGAGAAGGCGAGCGTCGCCAGGAAGGTGCGCATCAGCCGATAGCGCATCTCCACCACCGCGGCGTCGCTGGTCTCCCCCTCGACCCCCCAGTGGCGGCTGATGTTGTCGTTGTGGCCGTCTTCATTGTTCTCTCCGTTCGCCTCGTTGTGCTTCTGCTCGTAGCTCACGAGGTCGCGCAGCGTGTAGCCGTCGTGCGCGGTGATGAAGTTGATGCTCGCGTACACGCCGCGGTCGCTGCCGGAAAAGATGTCACTCGAGCCGGCGATGCGACTCGCCATCTCCGACACCTGGCCCGACGCTCCCTTCCAGAAGTTGCGCACGCTGTCGCGGTACTTGCCGTTCCACTCGGTCCAGCGCACGGGAAAGTTGCCCACCTGGTATCCACCCGGTCCCACGTCCCACGGCTCGGCGATCAGCTTGATCTTCGCCAGGGTGGGATCCTGCTGCATGATGTCGAAGAAGGCGGAAAACTTATCGACATCATAGCTCTCTCGAGCCAATACCGGCGCGAGGTCGAAGCGGAAGCCGTCGACGTGCATCTCCTCCACCCAGTACCGCAACGAGTCCATCACGAGCTGGATGGTGCGCGGGTGCTGCATGTTGAGCGAGTTGCCCGTGCCGGTGAAGTCGGTATAGAAGCGCGGGTCGTCGGGCTCGAGCCGATAGTACGTGCTGTTGTCGATTCCCTTCATCGACAGCGTGGGACCCAGGTGATTCCCCTCGCCGGTGTGGTTGTACACGACGTCGAGGATCACCTCGAGGCCGGCGGCGTGCAGCGTCTTCACCATGGTCTTGAACTCGTAGACCTGGTTGCCGAGCCCGCGGGTGGCATAGCGGACGTCGGGGGCGAAGAAGCCGATGGAGTTGTAGCCCCAGTAGTTGGTCAGCCCGCGCTCGGCGAGATGCCGGTCGACGACGAACTGGTGCACCGGCAGCAGCTCGAGCGCGGTGACGCCGAGCCCCTGGAAGTACTCCAGCATCGCGTCGCTGCAGAGGCCGAGGTAGGTGCCGCGGAGCTCGGGCGGCACGCCGGGATGGCGCTGGGTCATCCCCTTGACGTGACACTCGTAGATGATCGTGCGGTTGTAGGGGATGTGGAGCGGCCGGTCGTCCTCCCAGGTGAACGACGAGTCGATCACCACCGACTTGGGCAATCCGCCGGCGGAGTTGTCGGGGTCGGGCTCCAGATCTTCGGCGGCCGAGCCGACCTTGTAGGCGAACAAACCGTTGCCCCACTTGATCGCGCCGGTGATCGCCTTGGCGTAGGGATCGATCAGCAGCTTGGCGGCGTTGAAGCGATGGCCCTGCTGCGGCTCGTACGGCCCGTGCACCCGGTAGCCGTAGAACTGGCCCGGCCGTGCATCGGGCAGGTAACAGTGCCACACCTGGTCGGTGCGCTCGGTGAGCCGGATCCGCGCCGCTTCCTGCGAGTCGTCGGGCTGGCGGAAGAGACAGAGCTCCACACCGGTGGCGTGCTCGGTGAAGAGGGCGAAGTTCACGCCGGTGCCATCCCAGGACGCGCCGAGCGGATAGGGCCGGCCGGGCCAGACGCGCATGGTCACGAGGGCGCGACCGCGTCGATCGCCGTGAAGTCGCGCACGTAGACCGCGGCGCTCCACGCGGGAAGTCGCACGGTGCGGAGCTGCGGCTCCACCGGTATGGGGGCAGCGAGGAGGCGCTTCGGGGCGTCGTTCACGTCGGGGTCGGACTCGGGTGCGGGGATGGAATCGACGAGCGTGCCTGACCCGCCGTAGCCGGTGGCATCGGTGGAGAGGCGGAGCCGCCACTCGCCGATCGCATCCTGACGGATCGGGATGGACTGCGGATGCCCACTCGTATTGAAGAGGCACAGCAGGGCGCGGCGCGAGCGCGCATGGTCCTGCAGATCGTTCTGAAGAGGCATGATGCGAAGCGCGGTGAACCAGTCGGGGCCACCCTCCACGTGTGCTTCGCTCGCGCCTGGCCGGAGCGCCGGCTCCTCCCGGCGCAACGCGAGCAGGTCGCTGTAGAGCCGGAGGATCTCCGCTCCGCCGGCGCGATCGCGCTTCGACCACTCGAGCCGACAGCGCGCGAACGTCTCCTCGGCCTGCGGATCCACCTGCAGCTCAGACTTGCCGATCGCCTCGAACTCCTTGCGGCGTCCTTCGCGCACGGCCTCGACCAGGGCCGGGTCGCCGTGCTCGATGAAGTACAGGAAGGGGTTCGTCTCGCCGTACTCCTCGCCCATGAACAGCAGGGGGACATACGGCGAGAGAAGGAGCAACGCCGCGGCAAGGCGCAGCCGCTCGGGCGGGACCAGCGACGAGAGCCGGTCACCGTCGGGCCGGTTCCCGATCTGATCGTGGTTCTGCGTGCACACGATGAATCGCTGACGTGGGACGCCAGCGGGCGAGCGCCCATGCACGCGGTCGCGGTGCGGCGCGTAGCGTCGCGCATAGAAGAAGGGCTCGCGGTACACGTCCGCGACGCTCGCGATCCCCTGGAAGTCCCCGTAGTAGCCGTTGCGCTCACCAGTGAGCGCGGCGTGGATGGTGTGATGCACGTCGTCGGCCCACTGCGCGTCGACGCCGTAGCCGCCCTGCTCCGGCGGACGCACCAGACGCGGGTCGTTCAGATCGCTCTCGGCCATCAGCTGCACCTTGCGGCCGAGCTGGCGCCCGAGCTCGTGCACCTCGTCGGACAGCTCCTCCAGAAAGGCGAGCGCGCCGAAATCGTAGATGCCGTGCACGGCGTCGAGACGGAGGGCGTCGACATGGAACTCCGTCACCCAGTAGAGCGCGTTGTCGTGCGCCCACCGGCGCACCCCGTCGCTCCCGCGGCCGTCGTAGTTCACCGCGCGGCCCCACGGCGTGCGGTACACCTCGGTGAAGTACGGACCGAACTGGTCGAGGTAGTTCCCCTCCGGACCCACGTGGTTGTACACGACGTCGAGCACCACGCCGATGCCGTGCGCGTGCGCCGCATCGACGAACCGCTTCATCCCATCGGGCCCGCCGTACGCGTGGTGCGGCGCGTAGATGTGCACACCGTCGTAGCCCCAGTTGCGCCGGCCGGGGAACTCGGCCACCGGCATCAGCTCCACCGCCGTCACGCCGAGGGCGCGCAGGTCGGCGAGCCGCGCCGCCGCCGCGTCGAAGGTGCCTTCGGGAGTGAAGGTGCCGACGTGAAGCTCGTAGATCACGAAGTCGGGGAGCGACACGCCGGACCACGCCTCGTCGCCCCAGGTGAAGGCGTCGGGATCGACCACCGCGGAGAGCGCGTGGACGCCGTCGGGCTGCGACCGGCTCGCCGGATCCGGTAGTGGACGGCCACCATCGACGCGGAAGCCGTAGCGGTCGCCGGCGACCACGCCGGCCATGCTCACGCTGAAGATCCCGCGCTCGCCGTCGGCGCGCGACATCGCGTGGTCGCCCGCGGCCGCGCCTCCGGCGACGTGCACCAGGACTTCGCTCGCGTCGGGCGCCCACACGCTGACGGGGGCGCCCGACGCGGTGAGCGTCGCACCGCGC
>JBBQYZ010000195.1:0-6157 GCA_038208205.1 Gemmatimonadales bacterium
GCACGTCGCACTTCCGCAGTCAGTGAGGACCTACAACCGAGGAACCATCATGCAACCGGAACCCTGGGCTCGACGTCGATGGCTGCTCGCCGTCACCACCATTTCCGTGATCGCCGCAGCAGCGTGCTCGTCGTCGTCCCGTAACGAGGGAATGACAGACTCGGCACTTGCGTCGAAGATCGACGCGGCGGGCGGGTCGAATCGACCCTTGGGGATGGTCACCACGGTGGGGGCGCCCGCGATCGTGCATGACACAGAGAGAGTAGCTGATCCAACCGCCCGACTCGCTCCAGCGCGTGACGTCGAGCAGGAGTTCCTGCGGCGCATGCTGGATCATCACGTGACGGTGATCGTCGCGGTGCACGCGCTGATGATGGCCCCCTCCGGCCATGCCGCACACGGTACCAATGCAGACCCGGCGGGATGGGACGGCACGCTGGACACGGAGAAGCACGAGATGGCTGCGCTGCTGAAGTTGCGCTACAGCGAAGACTACTCGCCGCGTGCAACGCGTTCCTTGGGTCCCGCTAACCCCGCATCGTCGGGCGACATGGCGGGAATGCCGATGCCCGCCACTCCGGGAGCGGAAGAGGGCGAGGCGGAGCACATGGCCAATCAGGCACGGCTCGCCGCCGACCTGCGCGAGGGAGCGGCCCTCGTGGATCACTACGCATCGAGACTCAAGCAGCCCGCGGTGCGTGACCTCGCGCGACGCATCCGCGCCTCGCAGCTCGCGCTCGCCGGCAAGCTCGGCATGGGAGCGCCGGAGCCATGAGGCAGCCGCGCACAGGTGGCTCGTGAGTCATCCCGCATCCGCTATCGGATCGAACCGCGTCCAGCCGGACGCCGAGGACAATTGACGTGACGCAGGTCGACGATCGTTTGATGCATGACTCCACGCGCGACCCCGCCACGGCTGGCGCGGAACGCGTATCGCGCCGCGGATTTCTGCAGACCGCCAGCGCGGCATTCCTGCTGACCGGCCTTGACCGGCTCACCCCATCCTATGTGCGTCGAATCGCGCAGAGCGTAAAGGTACCGCTCGGGGGAGCGCCGCTCGCGCCCAGCGTCAGCTCTGTCGACCTCGCGATCCGCGACACCATGGTGGATATCGGTGGGCGGCGGGCCAGTGCGACAACGATCAACGGTACGATCCCCGGCCCCCTGCTACGGTTCCGGGAAGGTGGTGAGGCGATCATCCGAGTCGCCAACGGGCTGCGCGAGGACACCTCGCTTCACTGGCACGGCCTGATCGTCCCGAACGCGATGGACGGGGTACCTGGAATCACCTTCCCGGGCATCCCTGCCGGCGAGACGTTCACGTACCGTTTTCCGCTCGGGCAATACGGCACATACTGGTACCACAGCCACTCCGGTCTACAGGAGCAGACCGGGGTGTACGGCCCGATCATCATCGATCCGGTCGAGCCCGAGCCATTCCAGTACGAGCGGGAGTTCGTCGTGGTGCTTTCGGACTGGTCGTTCGAGAACCCGTACACGGTGCTCGACAAGGTCAAAAAGAAGGCGGATTACTATCAGTATCAGAAGCGCACCGTCGGCGACTTCTTTCGGGACGTGGACCAGTACGGGTGGCGGGCGGCCATTCGCGACCGGGAGGCCTGGGCGAAGATGCGTATGAGCCCCGTGGATCTGTCGGACATCACGGGGGCGACCTACACCTACCTCGTGAACGGCCAACCGCCGGAGGCCAACTGGACGGCGCTCTTCAACCCGGGCGAGCGCGTGCGGTTGCGCTTCATCAATTCGGGAGCCGGATCGAGCTTCGACGTGCGCATCCCCGGCCTCGAGATGACCGTGGTGCAGGTGAGCGGGCAGCACGTCCAGCCGGTGACGACCGACGAGTTTCGCATCGGCATCGCCGAGACGTACGACGTGATCGTGCAGCCGTCCGGGGATCGCGCGTTCACCATCTTCGCCGAGTCGTCCGACCGGAGTGGGTACGCGCGTGGCACGCTCGCGCCCCGCGCCGGGATGACGGCCGCCGTGCCTCGACGTAGGCCTCGGCCGCTGCTCAGCATGATGGACATGGGGATGCTGATGGGCCCGGGCGGGATGGAGATGGGTGGGACGGGCATGGCGGGAATGGACATGAGCGGGAAGACCGGGTCGGGGTCCGGCATGGCAGGGATGGACATGTCTACCAAGGACATGGCCGTAGCCCCTCCGTCTCGTACGGCGGCCGGATCATTGTCGGCGCCACCGGGAGCCCTCCCCGTGCCCACCGCGCACGGCCCGTCCACGCACGGGCGCGCCAACGCCAGCACGCCGATGGAGACACGCAGCCGCCTGAACGAGCCAGGGTCGGGGCTCGGAGAGGACGGGTGGCGAGTGCTCGTCTACACGGATCTCCGTGCCTTCAAGCCGCGGCCCGATGCGCTCCATCCACCCGTGCGCGAGATCGAGCTCCACCTGACCGGCAACATGGAGCGATTCATGTGGTCGATCGACGGCAAGAAATTCTCGGAAGCTCCGGAGCCGATCCATCTCACGCGCGGGGAACGCATCCGGTTGACGATGGTGAACGACACGATGATGCCGCACCCGATGCATCTCCACGGCATGTGGATGGAGCTCGAGAACGGCACGATGGGCGACATCCCGCGGGTGCACACCATCCTCGTCAAGCCGGCCGAGCGTGTTTCCGCGCTCGTGACGCCGAACCACGTTGGGCCGTGGGCGTTCCACTGCCATGTCCTGCTGCACATGGAGATGGGGATGTTCCGCGTTGTGCAGGTCAGCGAGCCGAGTGTCGCGGTCCGGAGCCAGCCGTGAGCACAGACCGCGCTCGCGTCTGCCGCGCGCTGTCGCTGCTCGCCGCGCTTCTCGGCGCCGCCCCGGCAGGGGGGCAAGGGATGCCCGGTGGGATCCCGCACACCACCACCATGGACATGGACCGCCAGATTCGCGTGTTCGCGCTGGCGGATCTGCTGGAATACGTCCCCAACGGTACGGGTGCGATCCGCGCCGATGGGCTGGCCTGGATCGGCGGAGACTTCAACCGACTCTACTTTCGGCTCGACGGTGAGCAACCGGTCAGGAGGTCGGATGGGCAGACAGCGGTCGACGTTACGTACGGTCGCCTCGTCACCCCTTTCTGGACGGCGCTCATCGGGGGCCGGGTCGAGCTACGTGGCCTGGGCAGCTCGCGCCGCAACACACGCGGGCTCCTCGCGGTCGGGTTCGAGGGCATGTCGCCCTACTTCTTCGAGGTGGAGCCAACGCTCTACGTCAGCAGGACTGGTCAGGTCTCGGGCCGGTTCGCCACGTCGGTGGACCTGCTGTTCACGCAGCGATTGATCCTGCAGCCGCGGGTGGAGACCAACTTCGCCGTGCAGGCGGTGCCGGAGATCGGCGTGGGCGCGGGGGTCAACGACGTGGAGCTCGGCGCACGCATGCGCTACGAGATCCGTCGCGAGGTGGCACCGTATCTCGGGCTGGTGTGGTCTCGCCAGACCGGCGCGACCGCAGGATTGGCTCGCGCCGTGGGCGAATCGGTCGGACGCGCGGGACTGGTTGCCGGCGTCCGGATGTGGCGTTGAGGTACTGCACAACACCGTCGGTGGTCGTGACGTTTGCGTCTCCGGCCGAATGACAACACTTGGAGTACACCATGACTCGTAGCTCACGATCCTCGCGCCACGCCCCTACATGCCGGCGCACTGCGCGCGTGCTCGCGTTCACGCTGCTCGGCGTGACCGTTTCCTCTGTCGAGGCGGCCGCGCAGTCGCCGGCTCGTCAGGTCGTCGATACGGGTGTGCGCAATACCCGACCTGGCCGACCGATGGGCACGCCGCGCAGTGCGGGAGGCATGTCGGGCATGTCGGGCATGTCGGGCATGAAGGATTCTTCGGATAAGAGCGCCATGGCGGAGATGCCTGGCATGTCGAGCATGGCAAGCGGCACCGACTCCTCGATGCAGGCGACGATGCAACTTCACGCGCGCATGATGACCGATCCGATCATTCGGCAACGCGTGATGGCCGACACGGCGATGCGCCGCCTTGCCATGCTCTCATCTGCCGCGAGCGCGATGGGGTCCCGGAACCAGATGGGAACGATGCGCATGGGGACGATGGACAGCAGCGCCGGAATGACTGCGATGCCGGGGATGAGCGGCATGTCCGGAACGAATGCCACGTCGCCACAGACCGCCCGTACGCCAGCCCGCGGAGCGACGCGATCCAAGCGAGCGACGAAAGCAGTGCCCCAGGCCCCCCGCCGCCCAGCCGCCACGAAGCGCGCCTCAAAGAAGCCAGCGCCTGCCATGCCGCCAATGTCCGGGATGCCAGGGATGAAGAGAATGCCGGGCATGGGCAAACCCTGATCTGACGCGCCCTCCATCGAGACACTACAATATGCTCGAGCGGACGTGTACCACCCGCTACTCTGATCGACGCTGCAACGAGGCTCGATGATCGACCGCATTACCGAACTGCTCGGCTCCGATGCGCAATCGCTCCTCGAGCACACAGTGACGACGGTCCGGCGCGCGGACCTCCAGCTGCCGGGTCCGGACTTCGTGGAGCGCGTGTGGCTGGATTCGGATCGCCGGCTGCCAGTCATTCGCAACCTGCAATCCCTGTATGACGCGGGAACGCTCGGAGGCACCGGCTACCTGTCCATCCTCCCCGTGGATCAGGGAGTGGAGCACTCGGCAGGTGCTTCGTTCGCAGCCAACCCCGCGTACTTCGACCCGGCGCAGATCGTCCGCCTGGCACTCGAGGGAGGCTGCAACGCCGTCGCGTCCACTTTTGGCGTGCTCGGCGCGGTGGCACGTCGGTACGCACACCGGATCCCATTCATCGTCAAGCTGAACCACAACGAGCTGCTCACGTACCCGAACCGGTCCGACCAGGTGATGTTCGGCACCGTGCAACAGGCGCGGGACATGGGCGCGGCGGCCGTCGGCGCGACCATCTACTTCGGCTCACCAGAATCCACGCGACAGATCGTCGAGGTCTCGACGGCGTTCGCCATGGCGCATGAGATGGGGCTCGCTACGGTGCTCTGGTGCTACCTTCGCAACCCAGCGTTCAAGACTGGTGGCGTGGACTTCCACCTCTCGGCCGATCTCACCGGACAGGCCAACCACCTTGGCGTGACGATCCAGGCCGATATCATCAAGCAGAAGCTACCGGAGAACAATGGGGGCTATCGCGCCCTGGCGATGCCCGAGAGCCCGTACGGCAAGACGGACCCGCGCATCTACAACACGCTTACGAGCGATCATCCGATCGACCTGACGCGCTACCAGGTGGCGAACTGCTACATGGGGCGGGTCAGCCTCATCAACTCGGGTGGCGCGTCGTCTGGTGCCGGCGATCTGGCCGAGGCGGTGCGGACCGCCGTGATCAACAAGCGGGCCGGAGGCGCCGGGCTCATCACGGGCCGGAAGGCGTTCCAGCGTCCATTCGCTGAAGGCGTGCAGCTCCTGCAGGCGGTGCAGAACGTGTATCGCTGTGCCGACGTGACGGTCGCATGATCGCGCGACACGTCGTCCGGTGCGTACAACCGTCTCATCGACGCCGCCTCGCTCGCCACCAGCGAGCCGCGAGCAGCACCACGACGGCGACGAAGAACCAGAGTGCGCCGACGTAGTTCGCGCTGAACGTCGTCCACGAATGCATCATCAAGTTGTCTCCATGGCTCGGTACAGCATCACCGCGACACGTCGACCAGAAGGGTGAGTCCGCCGCCGCCCCGTTCCTCGACGTTGTTGTTGAGTGTGTGGTGCGGGATGTGGCAATGGAAGATCCATTTGCCTTCCACCCGTGCGGGCCAGATCACGTCGTACCGCTGCCCCGGACCCACGTTGATGACGTCGGCGTCGAAGCGGGCGGCGGGAGCAAGGGTGACGCCATCGCGTGCCACGACGGTGAAGGGGCCGCCGTGCATGTGCATCGGGTGGATGAAGTTGTTGTTCGTGCCGATGATGCGGAGCTTGAGCCGCTGCCCGACACGCATGTGGATCACGTCGGTTGCCGGATACGCTTTGCCGTTGATCGTGAAGTAGTTCGGTAGGGCGCCTTCCATGATCATCGCGGGGTAGGTCAGCCCATCCCGATTGAGCCACTCCTGCAGCTGCACCACATAGTCGATGTCCGCCGCCGGCTCGGCGGCCGGATCGCGCGGCCGC
>JBBQYZ010000196.1:0-6150 GCA_038208205.1 Gemmatimonadales bacterium
AGCATCGAACCGGAGTCACCCAGAAAGATTCTCGCCGGACTGGCATTGAAGGCCAGAAAGGCGAGCACCGCTCCTGCCGCGGCGAGCATCAGCTCGGGAGACTGCCGTCCGGGCGAGAAGGCATCGAGCCAGATGCAGACCGCGATGCCGATGAGCGCGGCCGTGCCGGCCAGCCCGTCCATCCCGTCGATGAGGTTGAATGCGTTCGTCACGCCGACGATCCAGAGCACCGTCAGCGGAGCGGCGAGCCAGCCGAGCGAGAAGGACGAGAATCCAGTGGCGAACATGAACGCGCGCGGCGCCAGGTTCCCGCTCGCGACAACGATGGTGGCCGCGATCGCTTGCGCGATCAGCTTGGATCGAGGCCGAACGCCTCGTACGTCGTCAACGAGCCCCGTCAGAAACACGACGCCAAGCGCGAGTCCGAGTGGGAGCAGCCCGGTGGAAACGGGGACAGCCTCGCCTTGCAGGTCGTGGAGACCGATCAGCACGAGCACCGTGAGCACGATGGACAGAAAGACAGCCACGCCGCCGAGTCGTGGAACGGCGGTGCGGTGTATCCGCCGTCTGTCGGGGAAATCGAGCATCTGGAGCTTCGTCGCGTATCGGATCACGGGGGGGATCATCAGATAGGCGAGCACGAAGCCCAGCAGCGGGGCCAGGCCGAAGCGCAGGAGGTTCATCGACTGCAGCATCGGGCGGCTGGCTGGGGGCACGACGAATCGACGCGCGAGTGATGGAGCACTGGGCGACGCTTGGCCGTCCGCAGCGTTCGCTTTTGGAGTTTCATCTTCACGCGGCGAAACCGTTGGAAACCCGGAGAAGTTGCTTGATCGGCCGCGCAGCAGCGTCGTTTCGCGGAACGAGAATGTCGAACACAACAAGCTGCTTCGTCAACAGACGGCCCGCAATGAGGAAGCGTTCACCCTCGCCGGGCGCGACCGCACGCTGGCGGCTGGAGAGGACGGAGCGGTCGGGGTTCACCAGTGTGCTGCTCCCTTCAGCGCGAAACGCAGGTTCGTCGCGTTTCCCTGAAGATTTCGATTGAAGTTGTAGGCCAGGGTCGCTTCGGGAGAGAGATCCAGTCTAGCGCCGAAGATTAACCAGTCTAACGAGAGAGCGTGAACCAGGTCCCGCACGCCAAGGCTCTCGACGGCGGAGGGCTCGCGGGCCATGCGCGTCCACGCGATGCTGCGGCGCCCCCGCCTCGTCGTCCAATCGACCGCGAGCGTCGTGGAGCCGCCGCCATATCCGCCCGGGGCCCCGAGCACCTGGCCGAGCTGCGTGTGCCCCTGCACCAACGGATAGTGAATGTAGGGCGGGGATTGCTGACGCACCTGCGTGAGATGTGTGAGGGCGGTGTTCAGCAGCTCGCCACGGAGACTGAACAGGTCGCCGCTGGGGCGCATCCACGCGCGCCTCAGCCCAAGCATGTACGACATGTCGTGGTCCGGTTCGGCGACCAGGTCCCGGATGTCATACGAGTGATCCTCCCGGCCGAGTTCCCCGTAGACTTCCACCCCTGATGCCGGAAAAACCCACCGTGCGAACACGCTGGCGATCTGGTTTGCCGCATCCGTACCCTGGCCTCCGATCGCCCGCGCCCGCCCCTTCTTCAGGATCCCCTCGAATAGCGGGCGCAGGATCGTGCCGAGCGACTGGCCACTGTCCGGATACACGCTCTCAAAAACGCGGGCAACTCCGATCTCGAGACCAGGAATCTGCCGAGCGCCGATCGCTACGACGATTCCGGCGAGAGAGCGTCGGCTGGCGTCCGGCGGCGCGACCGAGAACGCCGACTGCTCGAGCCGGCCGGCAATCATACGTGCCTGAAGCAGCACCGGTCCGATGCTAGCCGGACCATCCGTGCCGACGAAGACGTGCGCAAACCCGGCGGCGTTGTTGCCGAGCAGAAATGGGCTTTCGCTTGCCGGCCCCCAGTACTCGTTGGCGGTGGAGGCCCCGAGTGCGAGTCCCATGAGATGGAGCGAGATCGAGCTCTGTCCGGGGTCGAGGCGCGCGTACGCACCATCGCCAAACCGCTGAGGAAGGTCGATGCCGATCGGAATCCGTGCGTCGGCGAACGACTGCGCGCCGGTCTCACCATTCGCCGCGAGTGGAAAGGCCGAATTCTGCGCCCTGAACACCTGCGGTGCGATCCGGAATTCCAACGGTCCGATCGCGCCCTCGAGGCCAACCGTGGCGCTCCCAGTGAGTCCGCGTCCCGCCCAGATTGGTCCGTCATTGGACCCGTACGGGAATCGCGTGTTGAAGATCCCAGCCACCTCGGGCTGAATCGCACGGATCCACGCACCGCTCGCCGAGCGGACGTTGAATGCGGCTACCCAGGGGTGACCCGTATCATGGGGCGCCAGTCGTCGCAGCACACGATTCGAGAACGGCCGGATCGACCACATCATCGGCCGTACTCTGCCCACGACCTGCAGCGCGCGGAGGTACCGCTCACTCTCGCTACCGGCGCTAGACAGCCAGTCGGTGGAGGAATCGCGCGCGACCTGGGACGAGGCCGGGCACGCGCCCAGCAACGATACCGCGAGCGCGCACGTGAGCACGCGACCGCGCCGATTCGTTGCACGAAACAGGACGCGCCATCGGATCGACGAGGCCGAACCTGAGGTCATCGAGAAGCTCAGTACGCCCCCGTCCGCCGCAACACCGCCGGCACCGTCCCCGCCAAGATCTTCAGGTCGAGCCACAGCGACCACTCGTCGATGTACTGGGTGTCCATCCGCACGACCTCTTCGAAGTCGAGCACCGAGCTCCGCCCATAGATCTGCCACAGCCCCGTGATCCCCGGCTTCGCGCCGAGCCGCCGGAAGTGATGCTCCTCGTACTCGGCGAAGTCCGCCTCGAAGAACGGGCGCGGTCCGACGAGCGACATCTGGCCTCCGATGACGTTGAGGAACTGCGGTAGCTCATCGAGGCTCCACCGCCGCAGGAACCTCCCCACTCGCGAGATCCGGGGATCGTTCGGGATCTTGAACAGCCGCCGGTCGCCTGTCGCGTTCAGGTGCGCCACAGTGTGCTTGTCCTCGTCGGCGCCGGTGCGCATCGTCCGAAACTTGAGCATCCGGAAGCGACGGCCTCCCAGGCCGACACGCTCTTGACTGAAGAGGATGGGGCCGGACGAATCGAGCCGAATGGCCGCCGCGATGGCCGCGCACAGAGGCGCCGTGACGAGGAGCGCGAGGCACGACCCCAGGACATCCACGCACCGTTTCGCGATGAACTGCGGTCCTTTCAGCGACGGAGTGCCGATCTGGAGGAACCGGTAGGGCCCCCGCCACGCGATGCTCGGTCGCACGCCGACCACGCCGAAGCCCGGCGGCGTGCACAGCACCTCGCAGCCTGCCCGGAGGCCGATCTCGAGCACGCGCGCGAAATCCGCGTTGCGCATCTCCCCGAGGACGATGAGGGTTTCCGCGCGCTCACGACGGATCGCGCGCGCGAGCTCCTGCGCGCGAGACTCGGAGTGGCGACCGTCGAGCACCACCGTACCCGAAACGCGATACCCCGAGCTGGCGCCGAAGCTCGCGCGGAGGGCCAAGTCGGGGGCGATCACGATTGCCGGCACGAGCCGCTGGGTATCGGGCAGCGCCCAAGCGGCGAGCGCGCCCAGCGTGCCGCGCACCAGGAAGAGGCTCGTGGCGGTGACGATGGCAAGGGTCGCCGCGACCGGGACCGCGCCCAGGGTCGGCGTCACCCAGAGGTGCGACCAGCACACCACGAGCGATCCGAGGGCACTCCCGATCAGCAGGTGCAGCGTGGGGTGCGGAGGGTTCGACCGCTGGTAGTTGCCCGACAGCGCCAGCGCGATCAGCATGGCGACGCAGATCTCGGCGACGCCGGAATAGGGCACGCCGCCGTGTCCAACCCACGCCGACGACCACTGCACGCCGAGACGAACCACCAGTCCGGCGCCCGCGGCGGCGGCGGCGTCTCCGGCAGCCAGCCAGACGATGCGAAGCACCTGCCGAGCGAGCTGCCGTCGCGCTGTGGAGCCTTTGGACTGGTGCAGGGCTACGTCCGGCTGCACGAACGCGCTGACCTCGCGTTCGCCCGATCGGGGCGCGACGTCGAGCTCTCGTATCTCGGGGGAGAAGTGTCCGATGCCCTGCGGTGTCGTCATTGGCCGATAGAGGGTTCCGCGCCTGCCGGCTGCAAGCTAGCCCCCGCCTCGTCCTCCCGGCACTCCCCCGAGGCGCATCCGCGAGGCGGCGACGTTCAGAGGAGGCCGACGACCCGCCGCGCGAACTCGTCGCGAAAGCGTTCACTGGAGAATCGAGCCGCGTTGACTCGAATGGCCGCGTGATCCCATTGCCGGCCCGACGTCCGCTCGATCGCCTCGCCAAGCGATTCCGCCGACGCATCGTGAAAGAACTCCGCCGTCACGCCGCCGACCATCGACTCCAGCACGCCACCGCGACCGTACGCGATCACCGGCAATCCGTGCGCGTTCGCCTCCACGGGAGCGATCCCGAAGTCTTCCTCGGCGCAGAAGACCATCGCCGTCGAACGTTCCATGAGTTCTCCGGCCTCACTCTCGCTCACCTCACCCACGAAGCGTACGGTGGGTCCGGCGAGACGCTCGAGTCGCGCTCGCTCCGGACCGTCGCCAGCGACGATCAGGCGCGCTCCGGTGGCGTTCGCGGCGCGGACGGCCAGATCGACACGCTTGTAGGCGACCAGCCGTCCGAGCGAGAGCAGGGTATCGTTGCGCGCACCTGTCCAACGCTGCGCCGGCTTGCTCGTGACCGGCGGATAGACGACCGATGCCTCTCGACCATAGCACCGTCGAATCCGATCCGCGATGTAGTGCGAGTTGGCCACGAACTCGTCCACGCGCCGAGCGCTCGCCCGATCGACGGCCCGCAGCAGCGGCGCCGCGAGCGCCAGCGCCCGGCCGGAGGCCACACCGAGACGGCGATACTCGTCGTGCAGGTCCCACAGGTAGCGCGGCGGCGAATGGCAGTAGCAGACGTGCGGCGCGGTCGACGAGCTGTGAACCATCTTGGCGAAGGCGTGCGCACTGCTGATCACCAGATCGTACCCGCTCGTGTCGATCGACGCGAACGCCGCGGCGTATAGCGGCAGGAACCAGCGGTGATGGGTACGAGCGAAGGGCAGGCGAGCCAGCCAGGTCTCGCGGGCCTGACGGGTGATCGCGTTCAGGTCGTGCCGCCCCGCGCCGACGACGCCGACGACCAGATCCGCATGCGGAAAGAGGACGAGCAGCTCCTGCAGCGTCCGTTCAGCCCCGCCCCACGCCACGATCCAGTCGTGGAGGATCAGGACCCGCAGCTCGGACAGTTCTCGCACCTCGATCGGCCCGCCAGTGACCTCGCCGCCGAGCGCGGGAGCCGTAGGCCTGACGGGACGCGTCCTGGTCTGGATGCTGGCCGCCGGCTCGGAGAGTCGAGTCACGCTACTGGGAACGGGTTGCGGAGATCGGGCTTTCTCCAGGCTGCCGACGAAGAGCCCCCGACGATGCCGGAGGGCGCCTCGGCCAAGTATACTCTTCCGCGGTACCAGACTCCACCTTTCCGGTCGCCCGTCATGCGCAAGTATATCGCCAGCAGCTCAGTCGGTCGGAAGTGCGCGGCGCTATTCCGTCGGCCGGCACGCGCAGCGGTCTTCGCCTTCTCCGTCGTGAGCATGGCGGTGCCGTCTGCGGCGCGGGCGCAGGTGGTCCCCGGCGAGGGCGCGGCGATCGGGACGGAAGCAGCCGATCGCGCCAGACTTCGGCAGATCACCGGTCGCCCCACGGAAACAATGGACGACACGGGGTTGGTGATCCCGCTGCGGGTGGTTTCACCGACAGTGCGCTCGATCTGGAACTCGCGCATTCCGGCCGCGGGGAATGACGGCGCGCTCTGGGCCGGACGCGGGCTCAACGTCGACGTCCTGGCCGGCGTGACGATGCGGCGGCCGGTGGGACGATACCGCATGGACCTGCGCATCGAGCCCGAGCTCTCGTACAGTCGCAACGCTCCCTTTCTCTTCGTGCGCGGCCGCGAGCCGGGACGATCGGGCTTCAGCTCTCCCTGGCATCTCGGACAGGCGTCAGCGGATCTGCCTCTCCGGTTCGGCGACCTGCCCGTGGCGACGATCGGCTTGGGGCAGACGTCC